>NZ_CBAYMC010000027.1:0-25531 GCF_964826245.1 Armatimonas sp.
TGTCGTCGCCACCGCGCAGGGGCGCATTGCCACGGCAGAGGCCGCGCTGGAGTCTCAGAAGGCGCTCCTTATCGCGGCAAAGGAGCCGGTGACGGTCGCGGAAAAAGGCGCCATCAGCGAGATTGGCACGGCTAAAGCCGCCAAGAAGCAGGCGGAGTCCGCGCTGGTTTTAGCCAAGTCGAACCGCTCTCAGTCCGTGGCTATGCGAGAAAATATCGCCGCGCTCCGGCAGGCCGTGGCAGCGGCGGAAAGCCAGCTCGCACAAGCCCGTGCTCGGCTCGGGGAGACAGAACTTCGGAGCACGATCTCGGGGATTGTGACCGCTAAGCCCATAGACGAAGGCTCTAGCGTGACGGCAGGGCAGACGATTCTGACCATTCAGCAGCTCGATAGCCTCTATCTCACGGTGGGTGTCCCTGTGGAGCAGAGCAGTGCTGTTGGCATCGGCACCAAGGCGGAGGTAGTGCTGGATGCCCTCCCTGGAAAGCCATTTCTCGCGACGGTTGCGGAGGTCAATCCTGCCGCCGATCCCCAGAGCCGCCAGTTTATCGTGCGCTGTAAACTAGAGAATGCAAGCGGCAAGCTCCGCCCTGGGATGTTTGCACATCTCACCCTAGAGCTGCGGACGATCAATGCGGCTGTGGTCGTCTCCAGCGACGCGGTTAAGACAACCCCGAAAGGCTCCACGGTCACGGTGGTGGATGCGGAGAGCACTTCCTCTGTCCGTCAGGTGACGCTCGGTACCAAAGTCGGCAGCGATGTCGAGATTCTCTCAGGAGTCCGTGCCGGTGAGCGTGTCGTCATTCTGTCCTACTCACCCGTCAAAGACGGCCAGAAAGTCAAACCTGCGTCTGGGGCGTTGTCCGAGGTGAAGAAGTGAACATCGCGCGTTTCTCGGTTCAGCGGCCTGTCGCGGTGGTGATGCGTATTGCGGCGCTGGTGCTACTGGGCGTTGTCTGTCTGATGAAGCTTCCCGTGGACTTGCTGCCCAAGATCACCATTCCAACGGTCTTGGTCAGTACCACCTGGCCCAATGTCGCGCCGGAGGAGATGGAGACCCAGGTGACGCGGCCTATTGAGCAGGCGGTCTCGGCGGCACCAGGAATCCAGCTTATCAGCTCTAGCTCTACCACAGGTAGCTCGTCGGTGCGGGTGCAGTTCAACTGGGGGACGGATATCGGCCAGGCTGCCATTGATGTTTTGCAGCTTGTCCAGCGCGCCAAGCAGCAGCTTCCCGATGACCCGACTCTTCAGGCTCCGGTCGTTTATAAGTTCGATCCGGCCACACTTCCCATTCGCATCTACGGAGTCTCGGGGATCTCGGACATTGTCAAGCTTCGGAGCCTCTTGGCCAACGAGGTCTCACCGCTTTTAGCCTCTGCGGAGGGAGTTGCCACCGCCACCGTGACGGGAGGACAGACCCGCTCGATTATCATTGAAGTAGACCCCGTGAAAGTTCAGGCATATGGTCTGTCCATAGATCTGGTGCAGCGGCGGCTCTTGCAGGAGAATATCAATGTTCCCGCGGGGATCGCACGGCAGGGCGAGCGTGAGCTGACCATTCGCACGGTCGGGTACTTCAGCAGCCTCGCCGATGCCGAGAAGATCACGCTGGCACAGGTAAACGGACAGCCTGTACTCCTCACGGATGTCGCCAAAGTCGAGGACAGCCATCTGGAGACACGCATTCTGACGCGGCTTAACGGGGAGCCTGCTGCGAGTCTTGCGATTACGAAACAGAGCGAGGCCAACACGGTCGCCACTGCCGAGGCCATTGAGAAAAAAATTGAGCAGGTCAACAAGCTCTACCCGCAGCTCAAGTTCCAGGTGGCCTACGACCAGTCGGGCTTTATTCAGAACTCCGTCACGGATCTTCAGCACACGGCGATCATTGGGGGCGTGCTGGCGGTTCTGATCCTGCTGTTTTTCCTCCGCAATCTTCGGAGCACGTTAGTGGTGGCGCTCTCGATTCCGGTCTCGATCTTCTCGACGTTCTCGCTGCTCTACTTCTGTGGCTTCACGCTCAATACGATCTCGCTCTCAGGCCTGGCGCTGGCGGCGGGGCTGATCGTGGACGATGCCGTGGTGGTGCTGGAGAATAACTTCCGGCACATCGAGCGCGATAAGAAGTCCGCCGTGGAAGGAGCTGTCTCGGGGGCCAGCGAGATCACGAGTGCGGTTGTCGCTTCGACGATCACGGTGATGGTGGTCTTTCTTCCGATCTTGCTGATCAAGGGCCAGACAGGCCAGATGTTCACGCAGTTCGCGCTGGTGGTGATCTTCTCCATGGCGGTCTCGCTTTTGGATGCCACGACGCTGGTTCCGATGCTGGCCTCGCGCCTCATCCACCGCGAGGAGCTGGAGCAGGAAAAAGAGAGGCCGTCACGGGGCTTTTTTGGCTGGGCGGGACGCTATCTCGACAGCCTGGATGCCAACTACCGGCGCCGTCTGGCCTGGGCACTTTCTCATCGCTGGTGGGTTCTGGCAGGTGCCGCTTTGATCTCGGCGGCGAGCTATTTCTTTGTCCCGCTGATCGGCTCAGAGACACTGCCTCAGACCGATAGTGGCGACTTTACCGTGAGTGTCAAGCTTCCCATCGGCACGGCGTTTCTCAAGACCAGCGAGACCATGAAAGAGGTCGAGAAGCGGATTCTGGCCAACCCGGATGTCGAGACGGTCTTTGCCGCGTCCGGGGCGACCCTGAGCCTGCGTGGCTCGGTGCGGGATCAGGCAGGCCATATCGGAAGCGCAACCGTGCACCTCAAGGCTCACCGAAAGCTGCCCACACAGCAAGTCATCAAAGATGTCCAGAAGAGCCTGGGGAGTATTCCAGGGATCCGTGCCACGGTCTCGCCGTATGACCTGGTGACGCAGCTTCTCACGGGGGGCGCAACCAACATGGAGATTGATGTCTTCGGACAGGACAATAAGTCGGTTGCAGCTCAGGCCAAGAAGGTGATGGACGCGCTCAAGGGAGTGCCCGGCCTGGAGGCGCTTGACCTTGGTGTCCAAGACGCTACCCCAGAGCTCCAGTGGAAGATTGACCGCGACAAAGCCTCGGCGCTGGGTGTCTCGTTTGCCGATATTGCCAATACGATCAACTCCAGTACAGGCGGAGCGCAGGCGGGCTATTTCTTAGAGAAGGGCTACCAGTACCCGATCTACGTAATCCTACCCGAGAAAGATCGCAAGTCTGTGGAGTCCCTGGCGAATCTGGCGATTAGCCCCAAGAGTGGGGGTAAGCCGCTCTTGCTAAACCAAGTCGCGACGCCGTTTGAGACCGTCGGCCCCAACGAGATCACGCGGCTGGATCGGCAGCGCTATATCGCGGTGAACGGACGGCTGGCGGATCGCTCCCAAGGCGAGGTGGAGGCTGATGTGACCAAGATTCTGGAGAAAGTGGAGTTTGTGCCAGGTACCTACTGGGACTTTGGCCAGAACCAGAAACGGCGCGGCACCGAGTTCGCCGGTCTTGGCGTGGCGGTTGTGCTGGCCGTGGCGCTGATCTACATGCTCCTCGCGTCACAGTTCGAGTCCTTTGTCTACCCGCTGATCGTGCTGACGTCGGTGCCGCTCTGCGCGGTGGGTGTGGTGCTGGCACTCTTTCTCACAGGCCGCGCGTTTGGAATCACGGCCTTTATTGGCCTCTTGATGCTCGTTGGCATTGTCGTGAAAAACGGAATCCTCTTGGTGGACTACACGAATCAACTGCGAGAGCGGGGCACCCCGCGCGACGAGGCCATCCTCACCGCAAGCCCGACCCGTCTGCGCCCGATTCTGATGACCACGTCCGCAGCCGTTCTGGGAATGCTCCCGCTCGCGCTTGCTCTTGGGCAAGGCTCGGAGACCCAGGCTCCGCTCGCCACGGCCGTGATCGGTGGCTTGATTACGTCCACGGTTCTGACGCTTTTTGTCGTACCCTGCGTCTACACACTCTTCGATGATCTTGGCCAGCGCCTTCGGCGGCGATAGAGGTGAAATTGTCCCCGCTAGCTCGTTTATTGTGGCGGAATATTGGTATTCTGGTTCACACGCACTTCCATCCGGGTTTTGCCATCGTCATTGGAGACTTTAATATCTGCATTGACAGGGTTGCCATCCGGGCCGGGGAACTGGACTTTATAGCTGCCGGGTGGGATGTCTTTGAGATCGCTGACCCCAAGCTGTTTTTGGAGCAAGTCCGTGATGTTCGCACCACCAAACATGCCGCCGGGGCCGCCGGGGCTCCCGAAGGCCATCATGGGTTTGCGTGGGTTGCTGAGAATGTAGTAGGAAGTCAGATCTAGCTTCTTCACGAGAGGCGCGGCTTCTGCCTCGGTCATCACGCGGCCCATGACCTCTACCATTCCCGGCTTCGATGTCCCCACTTTGCCGCCAAAGAGGCTCGCCTGTGCAAAGGCATAGCGGGAGAGATTGTCTGCGGCGTAGCGCTTGCCCTCTTGCGGCTTGGGAAGATAGAGCTTGGCCCACGCAGCGCCATCGGGCAGCTTGCGGACGAGTGCATCAAGCTGCTCTTCGAGGTTCGTTTTCGTCGTGGCTTTCGCCAGTGCCGAGGCACGAAGCATCGCGAGGCTGGAGTCCACCAGCACATTTTGGCCGCTCTCTTGACCAAGCTGACGAACAATCAGGCTAACCACAACGTCGCGCTCGGTCTTGGGACGCGATGATGTCGAGGTTTCTTGCCCATGAGCAAGTGTGGATGCCAGCAGAAGTGTGCAGGCAAGTAAGGCGTATTTCATAAAATTTCGGTTTCTCCAGAGGTCAAGGACGAGATGACGCTACGATTCCGCGAATGCTACTTGAGATAGCCATGGTAGACCCCGAGCCAGTAGCCCAAGAGCCAGGCTCCAGGGTCGTCGGCGCCCTTCCCATCACCGCCGCTATCGGCCTCCCAGTAGCAGGCGTTCCAGCGACTCACGCGTCGCTCAGCGGGGGAGAGCACCCGGTCGGTCTCCATTCGATTGCGTCCACCACCGGGCGCAAGACGAAGAGTCACGTCCATCCGAGTACTATTTTTCATGGCCCACTCGGTCTGCTCCAGTGGCCAGTCTTGGAGGTTGAGCAGGGCGCTCTCCACATCGCACGAGTTGCCTGTCAGGCCGCCGTACATGAAGTTATAGAATGGGCTGGCCTCGGCCTTGATCGTCTGCTCGGTCAGCGACGGCTCCCAGGTCTTGGCGAGGCTCTGCGAGAGAATCTGCCGTCGCGCCGGGTCTTTCTCGAGGAGCATTAGTGGGTAATAAGCGAGGTATGCCAGCTCGTCATCGCTGTGATTCAGCTTCCACCAGGGATTGTTGCGCCGGTAGTTGAGCGTGTTGAGGAGATAGTGATGATTATTGATTAAATCTTCGTAGGCATCGTTGTAGCGCTTCTCACCCGTCAGATGATAGGCCACTTTCAGGTGCGAGAGAATCTCCAGCGAGTTTAGGCCACGCTCTTCTTTCCAGCGCGGGCTATCGTTCATCAGCGCGGGCTCCCAGTGTCCCCAGCGAGTGGGGCGCGTGGTGTGGTCACAGAGGGTGTAGTTATGATCGAGAATATGATCCGTCACGCGCTTGCACGTCGCAGCGATACGCTTCTTCTCCGTGGCATCGGCGACATGCTCGGAGTAGAGATACCAGGCGAAGTAGTGACCGTCTATCTCGTCGCTTGAGGTATCGCCCTTCACCCAGACATTTTTCTCAATCGGCGAGCGGAACCAGATCAGCGCCGTCTCGCCAGGCGCATTGACGGTTCCCTTGGGATCAAGCCCCGTGACTCCGGCCTTTAGCTCCTCGTCCGTAACCGTGGCGCGGGCAGGGAAGCCTGAGATTCCGGTGAGGCGCTCCAGCTCCAGAAGCGCGTTCAGTGATTTTTGCGCGAGAGTCCTGGCTGCCGGGTCTTTGGTCACGCCGTAGCGCAGGCACTCCGCCCCCAGATAGACCGCCGTCCAGAGTCCATCGTTGTCGCTGGCCTCGTGGAATGTTCCCAGCTCGGGCTTTCCGGCCACCTTATAGCTACAGTTGGAGACATAGCCACGCCGGTTGTGGTACTTGGCCGTGATGTTCTCAAAGTGTGTCGCTTTCTCCGCGAGCGTCATGGACTTCTCTTCCAGACAGGCAAACCCTGTGTCGGTCTCGACCCAGCAGCGGTTTTTTGCATCGCACCAGACCCGCTTCACATGATCACTGGGGAGCCAGCGGCGGCTGGCAAAGTACCGAAACTTGCCCTCCCGCAGCCGCCAGACCCCACTCTGCGTCCCACCCCATAAGTCGCCGTTGCTAGCCAGCGCCACACTGGTCATCCGAATCTGCGGCATGCCATCTTTATGGTCAATCGGCTGCCACCAGTCTTTTCCGTTGGTCAGCACTAAGCCAAAGGTCGTGGCGAGATACCAGTGACCTTTGCCGTCGGTGATGGCCTGCACGACATCAGTGTCCTCATCAATCTGTGGCTGATGCGGCTTGAAGGTAGTCGGAAGCTCGATGCGCACTGCCCCCCGGCCCGCGTCCAATGGGGGAGCAGCGGGAGCCTCAGCGGGGAGCGTGGCGAACTGACGAGAGAGAAGCTGGCCATAGGTGGCAGCAGGTGCGGTGAGAGCGGCAGGTATGGGAAGCAGCATTGCGAAATATTATCCTTTAGGGCGATGGGACGATGGGCTGTGCAAGATTCCCAGGAGAATCCTGAAAAGCTCAATGAGGTCTTCGGGGGATCGGTAGTAGTCGTGGAAGCTGGTGACCAATGTGGGAAGTGTCAAGGGAGTTCGTGAACTCATAGCCCCATTTTATCCCTTGAGGCCACTGAGGACAATTCCCTTGACAAAAGTCTTCTGGACGAGTAAGAAGACGAGAATCATCGGGAGGGTAATGACGGTTGAGGTGGCCATGAGCAGGTTCCACTGGCTCTCGTGGCGACCAAGAAACGACTGTAAGCCCAGCGCGAGCGTGTACTGGTTTTCGTCATGGAGGTAGATGAGCGGGCCTTGAAAGTCCGTCCAGGCTCCCAGAAACGCAAACAGACCCACCGTAGCGAGCGCGGGGCGTGCGAGCGGCAGGATCACGCGCCAGAAGATGCCAAAGTCCGAGCAACCATCGAGCCGCGCAGCATCGGAGAGCTCCTGGGGAATCGTCAGGAAGAACTGGCGCAGCAGAAAGATCGAGAACGGGTTGCCACAAAACGTGGGAATAATTAACGGCAACCAGGAGCCCGACCAGCCAAGCGTGCGAAAGAGCAGAAAGGTCGGCAGAAGGGTCACTTGCGCGGGCAACATGATGGTCGCCAGCATGATGAAAAACAGCGGCTCGCGAGCCTTGAACTTTAGCCGCGCAAACGCATACGCCGCGAGTGAGGACGCGAGGCATGTTCCCAGCACGGTCAGAGCGCAGATAAAGAGCGTGTTGCCCACGTAGCGCCAGAACGGGAAGCGCGAGAGGGCATCGGGGTAGTTCTTCCCGGCCACCGGGCTGGGAAGCCACTCCATGGTCGCCGTGAAGATCTTCTCCGGCGACTTGAGCGATGTGCTCACCATGAAGGCAAAGGGGGCCAGAAAGAGCAGGCCCAGCGCGATAAGAATGCCATAGCGGAGCCCTCTCATGCCTTTTCGCCCTCGTAGTAGACCCAGCGCGCCGACGATTTGAAGACCAGCCAGGTTGCGGCAATTGTCAGTAGAAATAGCACCCAGGCCATGGCGCAGGCGAGGCCCATGCGGAAGTACTCGAAGGCGTTCTGGTAGAGATAGAGTGCATAAAAGAGCGTGGACTTATCCGGGCCACCCTTGGTCATGAGAAAGGTCTGGGTGAAGTACTGGAACGTCCCGATGACACCTAGGATTAAGTTGAAGAAGATCACCGGTGAGAGCGACGGTAGCGTGATGTGGCGCAGGCAGTGCCAGCCGCTGGCACCATCCAGCTCGGCGGCTTCGTAGTAGTCTTGCGGGACACCTTGAAGCGCAGCCAGGTAGATCACCATGCTCCCCCCGACACCCCAAAGATCCATGAGGATGATCGCAGGCTTTGCCCAGAGCGGTGAGGCGAGCCAGGTGGGAGTGGGGATATGGAGCGTTCGTAGCGCTTCGTTAATCAGCCCGTGCTCGGGGTTGAGCAGCCAGAGCCAAAGCATGGAGCTGGCGACCGTCGGCACCAGCGCCGGCACGTAGAAGATCGTCCGAAAGAGCGCCATGCCCTTGAGCTTCTGGTTGAGCAAGAGCGCCAGAGCCAGTCCAAGTAAGAGTGAGAGGGGTAGCTCCAAAAACAAAAACGCCGTGTTGCCTAGAGAGGGCCAGAAAGTCTCGGTGTCGGTGAAGAGCTCTTTATAGTTCTCCAGCCCCACCCAGCGCGGCGGTGAGAGCACGCGGTAGTCCGTGAAGCTGAGGTAGAGCGTCGCGAGGACGGGGCCGATGGTAAAGACCAAAAGCCCGATGAGCCAGGGAGCGAGGAAGAGGAGGGCCACCCCCCCATCCCGCCTAGCCCCCGCTTGGCGGGGGTACAAAGAAGAGCTCATCGGTACTTCTCCAGCTCGCGGGAGACTTTGGCTTGGACGGTGCGTAGGGCATCTTCTGGGGATTTGCGCCCGTAGCGTACGGCATCGCAGGCGGCGGTGAGCTCACTTTGGTAGAGCGCGGCGACGGGAAGGACGGGGAAGTGGGAGGCGCGGGGGCTGTTAGCCAGATCCAAAAATCGCGCAAAGAGCCCTCGCCAAGGAGCGCCGGTTCGTAGCGTAGGCGCTTGCAAGATCGCCCGCTGGTTGGGAACCCCGTGCATTGTCTCCGCAAATCGGATCTGCCCGTCTACAGTCTGGCTCCACGTCAGAAACGCGAAGGCGTCGTCGGTGCGCTTGCCCTCGCGGGGCAGGCAGAAGAGATTTCCCCCGAGCCACGCGGTACCGGCAAGCTCGGGGCGGCTGGCGGGGTAGGGCAGGGGTGCGACTCCAATCTCCTCTCCCGGTGTGTACTTAAAGACCCAGTTGGCGTTCCACTGGCCCGAGAACTCCATCGCGGCGAGACCCTTGAAAAACGGATTGCTGGAGCCCATGTCTTCCGCAAAGCCCGCTGAGAACGCCTCGACCGCTTCGTTGCCGCCTTGTGCGTCCATTAGGCGCTTGTACCAGCGCAGTCCGTCGCTATTGTTAGGGTGATCCGCCGTGAGGCGCTCGGATTTTTCGTCCCAGAACTGAGCTCCTGCCGCACCCAGTAGCTGCACGGCTTCGGGGGGACGCAGGCCGATCTGGGTGATCCGACCCGAACTATCGCGCTTGGTGAGGCGCTTGCACAGCTCCTCCAGCTCTTCGAGGGTGCGCGGCGGCTCTTTGATGAGCCTTTTATTGTAGAGAAGCACCATGCAATCGAGCAGGTAGGGGATGGCGTAGAGCTTGCCCCGGAAGCGACACTGGCTGAGTGCACCGGGCGTAAAGTCAGCGTCTTTGAGCCCCGCGGTGACAAAGAGCTCGTCGAGGGGCCGGAGCGCTTGATTTGCCGCGAGGGCCCCAAGCGCCGAGGGGTCTTTGAGAGTGAAGAGGTCGGGGGGAGCGCCTGCGACTAATGCCCGGATGGTTTTATCGTCCGCAACCGACGGTAGGTTCTCGATGGTGGGATCGTAGGCACGCAGAACATTGCGAAAGACCGTCTCCTCATCACCGCCCCACATGCTCCAGACCCGCAAGCCACGCTGCGTTGGGGGATTTTTGGTACAGCCAGCGGCGAGGGCCAGGGTGAGTAGGGTGACGGAGCGCATGACGACATCCTAACCCAAGTGCGCAGATCAGACAAGGCTTTTATTGCGGAGTGCATTGACGCTGATACGGGTAGCGTCTACAATAGAGCCATGACCTCAACGATGCATGGTAAGCTTGCTGTTTTTGGACTCGCTGCCCTGATGAGCATGGCCGCGCTTGCTGCGCCACAAAGGCCAGAGCTGGTGCGCTTCAACCGGGATATTCGCCCGATCCTCTCAGACAACTGCTTTGCGTGCCATGGCCCCGATAAGAACAAGCGCTCGGCGAATCTGCGGCTCGATCAGCCGAATCGTGCGGTGGTTGCGGGCGATATTCTGGCAAGTGAGCTGGTGAGCCGTATCAATAAGCCTAGCGACGATGCCTTACAGATGCCCCCAAGCACGTCGCATAAAAAGCTAACGGCAGAGCAGAAACGGCTTCTCATGCGCTGGATCGGCGAGGGAGGCAAGTATGAGGGGCACTGGAGCTTTGGCCCCCTCGCCCCCACGCGTGGGGGAAGCATTGATGGGTTAATCGCCGCACGCCTCACCAAAGAGAAGCTTGCGCCAGTGCCACTGGCGGATAAACGGACGCTGATCCGGCGGGTGTCGCTGGATGTCACGGGGCTGCCTCCGAAGCCCGAGCGGGTTGCGGCGTTTGTGGCAGATTCCCGGCCCGATGCCTATGCGAAGCTAGTAGACGAGCTACTTGCCTCGCCGCACTACGGCGAGCGCATGGCGGTGCCGTGGCTCGATGCAGTGCGCTATGCCGATACGGTGGGCTACCACGGCGACCAGAACATGAACGCATGGGCCTACCGCGACTGGGTGATTGAGGCGTTTAATGCCAACATGCCCTTTGATCGGTTCACAAAAGAGCAGCTTGCCGGGGACTTATTGTCAAACCCGACCCCCAGCCAGCTCACGGCGACGTGCTTCAATCGTCTGAACATGGTAACCCGTGAGGGGGGAGCGCAGCCGAAAGAGTATCTCCACAAGTACGCCACGGACCGCGTCCGCACGGTGGGGATGGCGTGGATGGGGCTCACCACAGGCTGTGCCGAGTGCCATGACCACAAGTTCGACCCGTTGACCCAGCGGGATTTTTACTCTTTGGCGGCATACTTCGCCGACGTGAAACAGTGGGGCGTCTATGCCGACTATGGCTACACGCCCAACCCCGACCTGCGGGGTGTCAACAACGACTATCCGTTCTTTCCAGAAATTACTGTCGAGAGTAAGTATCTCAAGCAGCGAATTGCCCAGCTCCAGGGCCAGATCGAGAAACTTGCCGCGCCGCTCTCCATAAGCCAGAGCTGGCTTGGCGCGATGAACTCCTACTACCAGGCCAACCCCGATGGCTGGGAGAGCGACGAGAAAGTTGTCGTGACAGGTGCTAAGGCGACCGATGTGGTGCGGACACTCTCGCCCCAGCAACGCGCAATTGCGAGTGTGCGGCTGGAGCTTTTCCCGATGGAGGGGAGCCTTTTTCGTAAAGGAGTGCGCTCGGAGACGGTGATGCTGAATCTGGCGGTGATGGGCAAAGACGGTAAGCTGAAAAATCTCGCGGTTCGACATGCCGCCGCCAGCGCTTTTGAGCCCACCTACCGCAACTCGTTTGCCCTGCTCGGGGTGCAGCGCGGTTGGAAGCTGGTCGGAAGTCAGGCAACCGTCCCCCAGGCTGCTGTCTATCGTTTAGAGAAGCCCGTCACCCTGACCGACGGCGAGACGCTTCGGGCCACTCTGCCAAGCTGCGATCTGGCAAGCTTCCAGCTGAGTACATCACCACTCGTGCCCCGCAACCCCGATGGTCTCACTCTCCCCGATAAAGCCCTCACGCCACGTGACTACCTCCTCGCGACAGCAGATGACGCCGAGGCATTTACCAAAGCGAAGGCGCTGGAGGCCGAGATTACGAGCTATCGAGGTGGCCAGACTCCCGTGATGGTGACTGAGAAGGCAAAAACGCCACTGACCATGCGCATCGTCCCCCGTGGCAACTGGCAGGATGAAACCGCGCCCGTCGCAAACCCCGCAACCCCTGGGTTTTTACCGAAACCAACTCAGGGAACCCGGCTAGAGCTTGCCAACTGGCTGATGGACAAGAGCAACCCTCTTACCTCACGGGTTTTTATCAATCGACTCTGGAAGCACTTCTTTGGCGTCGGGCTCTCGCCTAGCATCGAGGATCTCGGGGCACAGGGCGAGCCGCCGACCTACCCGGAGCTGCTTGACACGCTGGCCGCTGACTTTCAGCGCGACTGGAATGTCAAGCGGGCCGTGAAGCAGCTCGTGCTGAGCGAGGCGTATAGAAGGTCGTCGGTGATGAGCGCGGCGCAGAAACTAAAAGATCCGCAGAACAAGCTCTGGGCATCACAGAACCCACGGCGGCTGGAGGCGGAGTTCGTGCGCGACAATGCGCTGGCCATCGCGGGGCTGCTGAATCCGTCGGTGGGCGGCCCACCTGCAATGCCCTACCAGCCCGAGGGCTACTACGCCCCATTGCAGTTCCCCGACCGCAGCTATGTCGCGGATAAGAGTGACTCACAGTGGCGGCGTGGGGTCTACATGCACTGGCAGAGGACGTTTCTGCACCCGATGCTCGCCAGCTTCGATGCCCCCAACCGTGACGAGCCTTCGTGTACGCGAACGCTTGCCAACACGCCGCAGCAGGCCCTGACGCTCCTCAACGACCCCGAGTTTGTGGAGGCGGCGCGGGTCTTTGCGGGGACTCTAAAAGCCAAGATCGACGATGCCAAGCTCACCGAAATTTATCAGCGGGCACTGGCACGTGCTCCCAAGCCACAGGAGCAAAAGTCACTGCTGGCTTTCTTAACAAAAGTCCGCGCCGAGTACGCCTCCCGCCCCGACGATGCCAAGAAGCTCCTCGCCATCGGCAACAGCCCGGTTCCCATGGGAGACGCCAATGAGCTGGCGAGCTGGGCCATGGTCTGCCGCGTCGTTCTGAACCTGCACGAGACAATCACAAGGTACTAAGCTATGTTCGATCAAGAAGCGTTTATCCAAAGCGTCAACCGGCGCACGTTTTTAAAGCAGTCTGCCTATGGGGTCGGGGGATTGGCCCTTGGTGCCTTGTTTGGCGCAGAAGCACGCGCCGATAGTGGGAAGCTGCCGCACTTTGCGCCACGCATCAAGCGGGTGATCCATCTCTGCATGGCAGGCGGGCCGAGCCACTTAGAGACCCTGGACTGGAAGCCGAAGCTACGTGAGCTCCATGGGCAGCCTTTTCCGTCGTCGTTTACCAATGGGCAGCAGCTAGCCCAGCTCCAGAACGCGGTCTTGAAAGCCTTTGGGCCGCAACATGAGTTCACGAGCTACGGCAAGAGCGGTCTGTATCTGAGCACGGCACTTCCTCGGATTGGGAGCCTCGCCGATGATATCTGCGTCGTGAAGTCCATGGTGACGGAGCAGATCAACCACGACACGGCGCATGCGTTTATGAACTCGGGCTCGATCCTCAAGAGCCGCCCGAGCATGGGCTCTTGGGTGCTCTATGGGCTGGGAGCCTCGACCAAGAACCTGCCAGGCTTTATCGTGCTGACGTCGCAGGGGCGGGGTGGGGCACAGCCCGTCTCCGCGCGCCAGTGGTCGTCGGGGTTTCTGCCCAGCAAGTTCCAGGGCGTCCAGCTCCAGACGCGCGGCGATGCCGTTCACTATGTCGGGAGCCCGGAAGGGGTCTGCCAGAGCACCCAACGCTTAGTCGTCGAGGAGATCGCGCGGCTCAATGGAATGCTCGCCGCCGAGAAGACCGACCCGGAGATCACCACGAGAATTGCCCAGTACGAGCTGGCCTTTAAGATGCAGGCGTCGGTGCCGGAGCTGACGGACATGGCAAAAGAGACCCAGGCGACGCTTGATCTCTACGGTGTCAAGAAGCCGGGCGATGGCACTTTCGCGAGCAACTGCCTGCTGGCTCGCCGATTAGCGGAGCGCGGCGTGCGCTTTATCCAGCTCTACCACCGTGGCTGGGATCACCATGGCGGCGTCAAGAACGGCATCACGCAAGCCGCCGCCGAGTGCGACCGCGCCACTTGGGCGCTGATCACGGACTTAAAGCAGCGCGGGATGCTCGACGACACGCTGGTAATCTGGGGCGGGGAGTTTGGCCGCACTCCAATGGGCCAGGGTGATGGGCGCGACCACCACATCAACGCCTTCTCGATCTTTCTTGCGGGCGGCGGAATCAAAGGCGGAACCACCTACGGCAACACCGACGAGCTGGGCTACAAGTCCGTCGAGAATGTTGTTAGCGTTCATGACCTTCACGCCACCATGCTCCATCTCTTCGGCATAAACCACGAGCGCTTCACGGTCAAGTTCCAGGGCCTAGATGCCAAGCTCAGCGGCGTCGAACCCGCCCGAGTGGTCAAGGAGATTCTCACATAACTGTCAGATGAAAATCGTGCCAAATCTTTCTTCCAGTTGGGAACGAGCTACCAACATTTCTTCTATCGCTGCCTGCTGTCGCTGAGTGCATTCAGCGCAAAATACCAAGCAGGTGTCTGGGGATGCTAGGATTTGTGGCAGTGGTTGCTGCCGAAGATGGATTTCCTCACAGCAACTGGAACAGGTGGAATCAGTGGGATGGCGAAGCGTAGGTATCTGGCTGTTCCCCAATGTTGCCAGGTTTCGGATGCTGGTTTCATACTGGTCGATCCAGAAAAATCGGTCGATATTGCTCGGAAAATGAGTTCGACAAAGGATGCGCAGCTTGTCAAGACAGGTCAAGCACTCCGTCCATAATTCTGCTCGAACGATACTGGACGCAACTGTCATCTTCTGCCCATTTCCCATGATGGCATCTATCAAGCCTGAAGCGCGGAAGATGTGCTCGGTCATGGGGGAGTCGAGTTCAAGCACCGGCGAGTTCCAGTCTTGCTGTATGACAGAGAGTGCTGGTGGTGACGGTGCTCATAAATCCATTCTACCGTGCTGGCAGGGGACTCAGAAACGGAGTTTAACTTAAATTTGGGGAACTGAAGACGTATTTTTTTTGCTATCGTACTCAGTGAAGAAAGAATTCGGTACACTTAAAGCAATGAACCGTAAACTCCAACCGGTCTTGTTTTGTTTGCCACTGGCGGCTCTTGTCGCGATGGGAGCGACCGCACGGCCTCAGCAAAAGAAACCCGCAGCAGCGCCGAAGAAACCAGCGGCAGACAAGCCGAGCACGGGGGGCTTTGAGCGGGATGTCGCGCCTCTGGTGAAGAAGTACTGCGTGAGCTGTCATGCGGCTCCCAAAGGCACCGGTGGGGTGAGCCTGAGCGCGGAGAAAACCTTTCAGGCGGCTCTGAAAAATCGAGCGGTCTGGGAACAAGTCAGCTCGGCGGTACTGGAGAGCCGAATGCCGCCTGCCGGTGTCCCGCAGCCCAGTGCCGCTGAGCGAAAGCGCCTCGGAGAGACACTGGAGAGCCTGTTTTCACAGGTGGACTGCCAGATCAATGACCCTGGTCGGGTGACCATGCGCCGTTTGAATCGCGCGGAGTACAACAACACCGTGAGGGATCTGCTCGGGGTCACGCTCCGCCCCGCCGATGACTTTCCCAACGACGATGTGGGCTACGGCTTCGACAATATCGGGGATGTGCTCTCGATCTCGCCGCTGCTGATGGAGAAGTATCTCAATGCCGCGGAGAAAGTGGCGGCAGAGGCGGTGGTGCTGCCGGGCAATGGCCCCAAGGCACAGCGCGTGACGGCGCGTGCTTTGGCGGGACTGGGAAATGCGGGGGGCGACTCTGGAGAGGGCTACGAGCTAGGGCGTACGGGCGACACGGCCACCGCCAGCTTTGACTTTCCCACCGCCGGAACGTATAAAGTGCGAATCCAGGCCTACGGGCAGCAGGCCGAGCCGCGTCCCGTGAAGATGGGGGTCTCGCTGAGTGGGAAGCAAGTGCAGAGCATAGATGTCCCCGCAACCGCGCAGAATCCCCAGCTCTCCGAGCTCACGGTTACGATTCCTAGGGCAGGGAGCTACAAGATCGGGGCGACGTTTCTCAACAACAACGACCAGGCTCCCGAGGATCTTCCGTTTCGCCGAAAGGGCCAGGACCGGAACCTCTACATCAACTACATCGAGGTGCAGCTTCCTGAGAGTGTGAAGCACGGAATTGCGCTCGTGCTCCCTAAAGACAGCTCGGATGCGGCGTGGGACGATGCCACTTGGACGACTCTGGGAGGGCTTGCAAAGCGTGCCCTGCGGCGGCCCGTAACCCCGCAAGAGAAGACTAAGCTCATCGGGCTGGCGCGGCTGGCGCGGGAGAAAAAAACCACGGCAGAGTTTGCTGAGGGCGTGCAGCTTGCGCTCCGTGCCGTTCTGTCCTCCCCGAGCTTTATCTTCCGCCCCGAGCCCGATGCCAAGCCCAACGACCCTACGGCACGGCGGCTTCTGAATGACTACGAGCTGGCCACCCGCCTCTCGTATTTCTTGTGGTCGTCGCTGCCCGATGATGAGCTTCTGACGCTGGCGGATCAAGGAAAGCTCAAAGACACGACCGTGCTCGTTGCCCAGGCGCGGCGTATGCTCAAGAGCCCCAAGGCGGCGGCGCTGGCGGAGAACTTCGCGGGGCAGTGGCTCCAGCTCCGCAAGCTTGCCGTCGTCCAGCCCGATGACACCACGTTCAAGCCGCCCTTGCGCAAAGCCATGGAGACTGAGGCGCTACGGTTCTTTACCGGCGTGGTGCAGGAAGACCGGAGCGTCCTGGAGTTTCTGGATGCCCGCTACACCTACCTCAACGAGACCCTCGCCGAGCACTACGGGATCTCCGGCGTGACAGGTGAGGCGTTTCAGCGGGTGACGCTCACGGACAACCAGCGCGGGGGGCTTCTTGCGATGGCGGGTGTCTTGACCCTCACCAGCAACCCCAACCGAACGTCGCCGGTGAAGCGTGGTAAGTGGGTCTTGGACAACTTCCTGGGGACACCGCCGCCGCCACCGCCGCCCAATGTGCCGGAGCTAGACAAGCCTGGTGGCCCGATCGTTGCCGAGACACTTCGTAAGCGTCTCGAAATCCACCGCACGAACCCGGCTTGTGCCAACTGTCACTTGCAGATGGATGCGATTGGCCTGGCGCTGGAGAACTACGACCTGATCGGGCGCTGGCGCATGAACGATGGCGGGAAGGCAATTGACACATCGGGTGTGCTCCCGGATGGCAGTAAGTTCAATGGCCCTGGTGAGCTAAAAAAAGTGCTGCTCACAAAGAAAAGTCAGTTCACCCACACGCTCACGGATCGGCTCCTGACCTACGCACTGGGCCGTGGGATCGAGCGCACGGATCGCTGCAACCTTGACAGCATGACAAAATCGGTAGAAAATAAAGGCTATAAGTTCTCGGCGATTGTCGAGGCCGTGGTCACGAGCCCGCCGTTTCGAGAGCGGCGCGGTGACGAATCGGGAAAGAAAGTGGCAAAGCAATGAGGCATCTATTGCCTCTCGCCTAGCTGACGGCGTAGCAGGGTGATCTCGGCTTCCATTGCCGCAAAACGCCGGTCAATGAGAACATCTCTGGCTTGGCGTATAGCTTCCTCATACTGGCGGGTTCGGTGGGCGATAAGTTGGGAGCGATTGAGGCGTAATACCTCGATATGGACTCTCCCACGCTCCGTGAGACCGATCAGGCGATGATCCAGGGCTTCGATAAGATGCAGGGTGAGATCATCCTGTTTGGGGTGAAGAAGTTGCTGATTGGGGGCGATGCTCCACCAGTCGCCTTTGAAGGAGTTACAGGCAGGGCAACAGTACACCAGATTCTCTGTGCCATGTGCTCCACCGTGGATGCGGGGCTGGAAGTGGTCGCGGGTGAGCCGCGCTCCCACATCGTCTTCGTGGACACCACAGTAACCACAACGAAATTGATAGCGCTGGCGGAGTGAGAGGCGCGGCATTGCAGGGTTTCAGGCGGCTTGTTGCCACTCACGGCGAATGGCATTGGCCTCGTCTAAGAGCTGGCGTAAGTGCTGGAGGAGGGCTTCTTCACGGGCCAGTAGCGCTTCACGCTGCTGTATTCGCTGTGCATGTCTCCAAGCTTGCTGCTCCGAATGGGCCACGGCGGGAGCGAGTTGCCGTGCTTCATTGGCATCACATTCCGCAAGGTAGCGCTCTAGTGCTTGCAACTCCACTTCGGTAAGCGTCTCGCCGCGGACGCTGCGGTGGTGAAGTTCGGTCATGTTCATGTTTTTGATTATATCGCGGTATAATTTTCTCATGAACACAGAAGCTTTAATCTCGCGACGGACGATCTTGCGGGGGCTGGGAACCGCGATGGCGCTTCCTTGGCTGGAAGTGGCGCAGGCCCAGACGACTAAAGGGGGCCAAAAAAGATCCGAAGCCCCTGTGCGTATGGCGTTTTTGTTCGTGCCTAATGGCATCAACATGAAGCACTGGGTTCCCAGCACGGACGGTGCACTGGGGACACTACCCTCGACACTGGCACCTCTCGATGGGCTCAAGAGCCACTTCAATGTCTTAACGGGCCTGAGCCAGTACGGCGCGGAAGCTCAGAAAGATGGTGCTGGGGATCATGCGCGCTCGGCGGCGGCATGGCTGACGGGCTGCCATCCGAAGAAGACCAATGGCGCAGATATTAAGGCGGGGCCCTCAGCGGATCAGATCGCGGCCCTGAAGCGTGGTCACCAGACTCTCTTTCCGAGCCTAGAGCTTGGCTGTGAGCGCGGCTCGATGGCAGGCAACTGCGACTCTGGCTACTCGTGCGCCTACTCGCACACGATCTCTTGGCGCTCCGAAACATCGCCCGTCGCCAAAGAGACCGACCCGCGCCTGGTATTTGAGCGCCTGTTCCGTGTGGACGATCTCCGGGAGTCTGCTGAGGCGCGGGCAAAGCGCAAGCGCTACAACCAGAGTATCTTGGACTTCGTGCAAGACGATGCACTGACTCTTCAGAAAAAGCTCGGGGCACATGATCGGCAGAAGCTCGACGAGTACTTTACTGGGATTCGGGAGATCGAGCGCCGGATTGCGTTTTTGGAGGACGCCCGCAAAGCCACGGGAGTCAACCCCGAGAAGTTCAATGCGCAGCTTCCCAACGGGGGGCGGCGTGGCAACCCCGACTATCCGGAGCAGATCAAGCTTCTTGGGGACATGATGGTGCTGGCGTTTCAGGCGGATATCACGCGGATCTCGACCTTCATGTTCGCCGACGAGGGCTCGGGGCATGCGTACCAGAACCTTGGGATCAAAGATGGTCACCACGATCTATCTCACCACGGCCGGGTTGAGGAAAAGCTGGAGAAGCTGCGCCAGATCAACCAGTACCATGTTGAGCAGCTTGCCTATATTCTGAATAAGATGCAGGGCATCAAAGAAGGCAGCCGCACGCTCCTGGATAACACGATGCTGGTCTACGGCGGCGGAATCAGCGATGGTGACCGACACAACCACAATGACCTGCCAATCTTGCTCTGCGGCGGTGGTGGCGGCATGATCAAGACCGGTCGTCATGTCCGCTACCCCGACAAGACTCCGATGGGCAACCTGCTAATCACCATGCTGGATCGCTTTGGGGTTCCTGGTGAAACCCTGGGGGACTCCACCGGAAAACTCTCCCAGTTGTTTTAGTTCCCCGAGACGCTATCGAGCCCCTGAAAAACCCGCATTAGTGTCTCGCGCTGATGCGGGGGCATCGGTGGGCCCATTAGCGCCTGAGCATTGGCTTCCAGGTGCGCCGGGTTTCCCGTCCCCGAGAGCACGATGTCAATGCCCGGCTCGTCGCGGCAGAACTGGTAGGCTCGCTGGGTAGTATCGCCTTCTGGGAAGACCGTGAGTGCCTCGTCGGGAAGCTGGCCGCTGGCGACAAGCTCTGCGAGAAGCGTTTTGAGGGCATCCGGGTTGCTCAAGACGCGGCGCACGGCGAACATGCAGAGCGTCCCGATGTTCTTTGCTTGCGTGTGGGCAAGAACCCGCTCCCGCGCCGACTGATTGAGGATATTAAAGCCCACCATCACGACGTCCCAGCAGCTGTCGTTTGCTACCGCCGGGCCAAGCATGGCGTGCTGTGGATCGGGGCCAAACGCCTCCGTGATTCCCAGAAAGCGAACCTTGCCTTCGTCGCGCAGCTCCAAAAGTGCGGGAACCAGCTCGCTCTGGCAGTAGGCGTACTCGTCAGTGGTGACGCCATGGAGGTTCAAAAGATCGACGTAGTCGGTCTGAAGGCGTGTAAGATTTCCCTCGAAGCGTGTCTTGAACGCCGATTTCGTGGAGAAGCTCTCGCCACTCTTCGGCCCCAGCTTCGTTGAGATCACCACGCTCTCACGTGGTGTCTTCGCCAGCACCAGCGCCTTGCCGACTGCTATCTCGGTCTTGTAGCTCTCGGCGGTGTCGATAAAATTAATGCCCCGCTCCAGCGCCTTGTGTACCACCGAGATTGCATTGGCTTCGTCTTTTCCCGTCGCCAGGCCCAATCGGCTGTGTCCACCGCAGCCCAGGCCCATCTTGCTAACCAAAAGGCCCGTTCGGCCCAGCGTGGTGAAGTTCATGGCTAGAGTGTACCCGCCCACGAATTAGCCTCTGCGAAAAGGACTGTAAGCAGGTTGGATACCAAGGATGGGTAGAAGAGCAATATGCCAATCTTCCCATAGGAACGTGAGATGCCTGAGACTATGCTATTTTCGTACGAAGGTATCTGCCGCGCTTTTGTGGAACAGGTGCTCGAAACTCGAAAGAGAAATTTTAATGAACTCACAGCGTTTTTCGGTTGCGACACCACAGCCGCGCACCGACGAAAACTCTAAAATAGCGCACCAGCAGCTCGTTGCCAAGGCCAAGACCGGCGGGATTGATCTCTATTTCCTAGGCGACTCCATCACCCGGCGCTGGGGCTGCACCGACCCCGTTTGGTCGGCGATGCTCACTAACTGGAAGCAGAACTTCTTTGGCTGGAACGCGGGTAACTTCGGGTGGGGCGCGGATGGGATTCAGAACATCCTCTGGCGCATCCAGAACGGCGAGCTTGAGGGCGTCCATCCCAAAGTGATCGTGATTCTGGCGGGAACCAACAATATCGGCTCCCATCCCGCCCCCAGTCCGCAAGCGGCGTTGGAAAAAGTGACGGGGATCGTGGAGGGGATTCAGGCGCTCATCAAGACCTGCCGAGAGAAAGCCCCCAAAGCAAAGATCATTGTCACAGGCATTTTCCCACGCAACGATAATAAAGCCGTCTTGCCTGAGATCGCGCTTGTGAACCAGGCAGTCGCCAAGCTCGCCGATGGAGAGAGTGTCTTCTATCTCAACGTCAACGACAAGCTCGCCGATGCCCAAGGAAATCTGTTCGAGGGCATGACGGGGGATCGGCTCCATCTGTCGGTAAAAGGCTATCAGGTCTGGGCTGAGGGGCTGAGCCCACTCTTAACAAAGTTCCTCGGAAAACCCGCCAGCACCGACCATGCCCCACCTCCCACCGGCGATCCTTCCCTCACGCGGCCCAAGTAGGCGATGGCGAACTATCCCATTCCCGAGCGCTTGAGCGCAACGTGCCCGCATAAACCCGAGTGGCGCGAGTGGCTCGGAAACCTGCCGTCGGTTTTATCGGAGCTAGAGCAGCGCTGGGAGCTCGTGCTGGGCGTGCCGTTTGAGGGCCCGAATGTCTCCTGCTCTTGGGTGGCTCCCGCGCGGCGCAAAGACAGCACGTCGGTGATCTTCAAGATGGGCCTCCCGGCGATGGAGAGCCGGGATGAGCTTGCGGGACTGCGCTTCTGGGACGGCGATCCGACGGTATTTCTCTACGAATCTGATGAGGCGCACAACGCTTTTCTGCTAGAGCACTGCGAGCCCGGGACACTGCTCAAAATGCTCCCGGAACCCAAGCAAGATGACGTGCTCGCCGCGCTGCTCAAGCGCCTCTGGCGCAAGCCCTCCGAGCCGCATGTCTTTCGTCACCTCTCGGAAATGCTGGTGTTTTGGGGGAGAGAGACGCGCATGGACGAAGCTCGCTGGCCCGATCCCGGGTTGGTACGGGAAGGTTTAAGGCTCTTTGAGGAGCTTTCACGGCCCGATGACAAAAGTGACGTGCTCCTAGCCACCGATCTTCATGCCAGCAATATTCTCGCCGCACAGCGCGAGTCGTGGCTCGTGATAGATCCCAAGCCCTTTGTCGGGGATGCGGCCTACGATGCCACGCAGCATCTCCTGCACAACTGCACCGAGCGCCTGCGCACCGACCCGTTCGCCACAATGCGGCACTTCGCCGATTTGCTCGGGGTGGACGACGCCCGTGTGCGGCTCTGGATGTTTGCCCGTGCCGCCGCCGACCCGCGCGATAACTGGGACGATCTTTCTCTCGCTCGCCTGCTCGCTCCGTGACGCGCTATAATACGAGTCATGGAAAACAGAGAACTGACACGGCGGTCGTTTTTGGGAGTA
Source organism: Armatimonas sp. (assembly GCF_964826245.1). Taxonomy (NCBI): domain Bacteria; kingdom Bacillati; phylum Armatimonadota; class Armatimonadia; order Armatimonadales; family Armatimonadaceae; genus Armatimonas; species Armatimonas sp. Next base: position 22,081 of record NZ_CBAYMC010000027.1, read on the forward strand.
TCGGCAGCGGCGACACTGGGGCTGGCCATGCCTGCGGCGGCAAAAAAGCGCGTGCCTATCGGGCTGGAGCTCTACTCGGTGCGGGATATGCTGGCCAAAGACCTGATGGGCACGGTGCGCGAGGTGGCCAAGCAAGGCTATGAGGTGGTGGAGTTCTACTCGCCCTACCAGAGCTGGACGGTGGAGTACGCCAAAGACGTCCGCAAGCTCCTCGATGAGCTGAAGATCAAGTGCCTCTCGACGCACAATGGCCGCAATGCACTCACGGGGGATGGGCTAAAAAAGGCGATTGAGCTCAATCAGATTCTTGGCTCTAAGACCATTGTCACGGCAAGCCCGGGCCGTGTTCAGACCCAAGACGACTGGAAAAAGCTCGCCGATGAGCTTACGGCGGCATCGCAAGCCCTTAAGCCACTGAAGATGCGTGTCGGCTACCACAACCACCAGACAGAGTTTCGCGAGCTTGAAGGCGGCTTCCGTCCGATCCAGCTTCTGGCAAAAAACACCCCCAAAGATGTCACGCTCCAGTTCGACGTGGGCACTTGTATGGAGGTTGGCTACGATCCCATTGCCTGGGTCAAGGAAAACCCCGGACGTATCCGCTCACTGCACCTGAAAGACTGGGGCAAGGCTGAGGGCTACAAAGTCCTCTTTGGCGAGGGCGAGACCCCCTGGGCGAAGCTGCTCGACCTCGCCGCGAGCAAAGGCGGCGCAGAGTGCTTCCTGATTGAGCAAGAAGGCAGCCGGTTTCCCTCACTGGAGACCAGCCAGAAGTGCCTGGAGAACTACCGAAAGCTCCGTGGTAAGTCGTGAGTGTTTCCATCACCGTGGATGCTGCAAAGAAGCTCGGGCCGCTGAAGCCGATCTGGCGCTTCTTTGGGGCCGATGAGCCCAACTACGCCTACATGAAAGACGGCAAGAAGCTGCTCAAAGACCTAGGCAAGCTCGGCAAGCCACAGGTATTTTTCCGGGCGCACAGCCTGCTCTGCACCGGCGATGGGACGCCCGCGCTGAAGTGGGGGAGCACCAATGCCTACACCGAAGATGCGCAGGGCAACCCCATCTACGACTGGACAATCGTGGATCGTATCTTCGATGCCTATCTCAAGAACAACGTCAAGCCCTATGTCCAGATCGGGTTCATGCCCAAGGCACTCTCAACAAAGCCCGAGCCCTACCAGCACTCCTGGACGCCGAAAGCCAAGTACGAAGAGATCTACACCGGCTGGGCGTACCCGCCCAAAGACTGGGACAAGTGGGGCGAGCTGGTCTACCAGTGGACCGCGCACTGCGTCAAGAAGTGGGGCAAGTCCGAAGTCGAGAGCTGGTGGTGGGAGGTCTGGAACGAGGCCAATATCGGCTACTGGCGCGGCACGCCCGAGGAGTTTCGCAAGCTACACACAGTTGCCATTGCCGCGGTGCGGCGTGCGCTTCCCACAGCACGCGTCGGCGGCTCGGATGTGGCGGGGGATGGGGGGCAGTTCCAGCGGGACTTCTTCACGCACTGCCTCAAGAACAACTCCCCGCTGGACTTTGTGAGCTTCCACGCCAAAGGCGCACCGACCTTTGTCGATGGCCATGTGCGTATGGGAATCGCCGCCCAGCTCCGCACCATTGACGCGGGCTTCAAGATAATCGCCTCGTATCCAGAGCTGAAAAACAAGCCTATTGTCATTGGCGAGTCCGACCCAGATGGCTGCGCGGCGTGCCAGGGACCACAGCTTGGGTACCGCAATAGCACCATGTTCTCCAGCTACACGGCGGCGGTCTTCGCCCGCAAGCATGAGCTCGCCGACCGGCATGGGGTCAATTTAGAGGGCGCACTGACCTGGGCCTTCACCTTTGAAGACCAGCCGCTCTTTGCCGGTTTCCGCCAGCTCGCCACCGGCGGCCTGCCACTGCCCGTGCTCAATGTCTTTCGGATGTACGGCAAGATGGACGGTGAGCGCCTCGCCACGCAGAGCAGTGCGGGGCTTTCCCTGGATGCCATAATGCGTGACGGCGTGCGAAGCACTGCCCCGGATATCTCGGCTCAGGCGGCGATCTTGGGGAAGAAAGCCTGGGTACTAGTCTGGCACTACCACGACGATGAGCTTGCCGGGCCGGATGCGGAGATTGCGCTGACTCTCGAAAACCTGCCCAAGACCCGAGGAGCAGCAAAACTGGTGCACTGGCGCATTGATGAGAACCACAGTAATGTCTTTACGGCATGGAAATCTATGGGATCGCCACCAAAGCCAACCACAGCCCAATATTCCCGGCTCGAAGCCGCCAGCAAGCTGGAGCCGCTCGCGCCTCCCGTAAGCGTGATCATAGAAGCGAGCCGCGTGATGCTCCCCTTCACCCTCCCTCGGAGCGGTGTCTCACTGTTGCAGCTGGAGTGGCGTTAGAAACGTTATTGTTGATCCCAAGGCGCTCCGCCATCTGGCTGCCGTAGTGGGGATCGGCTTTGTGGAAGTGGCGAAGCTGGCGCACCTGGATGTCGCGCGGCACCGATTTGAGCGCCGCCACTAAGTTGCCAATCAGCTGCGCCTTTTGGTCGCTCGTCATCAGGCGATAGAGAGCGCCTGCCTGCTGGAAATCCTCGTTGCCCTCGTGGTGATCGAAGCGATCGGCATCGCCACTAAGTTGCAAGGGCGGCTCTTTGACGGTCGGGTTTTCTACCGGGCCATTGAAGCTATTGGGCTCGTAGTTGACGAATCCGATACCGTTGCTATCAAAGCGCATCTCGCCGTCACGGTGGTAGGTATTTACGGGGCTGTGTGGCTCATTGATGGGAAGTGCTGCGTAGTTGATTCCGAGGCGGTAGCGATGGGCATCCGGGTAGGAAAGCAGCCGCGCTTGCAGCATCTTGTCCGGCGATGCGCCCATTCCCGGTGGCATGTTCCCCGGCTCAAAGGCCGCTTGCTCCACCTCTGCGAAGTAGTTCTCCGGGTTGCGGTTCAGCTCCAGCATCCCCACATCAATGAGCGGGTAGTCACGGTGTGGCCAGACTTTTGTCAGGTCAAAGGGGTGGATGGGGTAGCTCCCTGCCTCTATTTCAGGCATGATTTGGATCTGCACCCGCCAGCGTGGATAGTCATCACTAAGTATCGCATCATGCAGGTCGCGGCGGTGGTAGTCCAGATCTGTGCCCGCGATCGCCGCGGCTTCGTCGTTGGTGAGGGTCTTGATGCCCTGGACGGTCTTGAAGTGCCACTTCACCCAGAAGCGCTCGCTTGCGTCGTTCCACAGACTGTAGGTATGGCTGGAGTAGCCGTTCATGTTGCGCAGCGTTGCGGGAATTCCTCGGTCTGAGAAGAGAATCGTCACCTGGTGCAGCGACTCGGGCGAGAGGCTCCAGAAGTCCCACTGCATCACATTGTCGCGCAGGCCCGTGGCGGGATCGCGTTTTTGTGAGTGGATAAAGTCGGAGAACTTGAGGGGATCGCGGACAAAGAAGACCGGTGTG
>NZ_CBAYMC010000028.1:0-24983 GCF_964826245.1 Armatimonas sp.
AGTACCTGAACCAGTCCGGTTGTATTCCCCGTGGCCACGACTGCCGCAGGCTTCGGCGAAGCGCTGGGCTCGGGCGAAGCGCTGGGCTCGGGCGAAGCGCTGGGCTCGGGCGAGGCAGAGGCTGCAACGGCGGGGGATGGACGGGGCGAAGCGCTAGGCTCTGGCGAGGTCACGGGTGTTGCGCCGCTCTGACCCAAAAGATTGACATCGAAGAACCAGGGCACACGCGCCGACAGCTCGTTCTGGACGATGGACTTAGCGCGGGTTGCGGTGTCGGTGGGGCCAAAGAGGTTGACATCAAGCCCGTCCACCCCGACACTCCAGTCTGTCTTGCCAGGCTGTCCAATGAGCCCATCGCGCGTTAAGGCCGCCTCCGCTTTGCCTTTTAAGTACGTCTCAATGGGCACGCGACGGCAGGTTGGGCAAAAGACAGCCAGTGCCAGCAGGCCCAGTGCTCCTAAACATCCTGCGGAATTATGGTTCATAGTTCTTGTGAGAATGTATCTTTCCTAAAGCAAACTGGCAAGTGTTTTAGAATAAACCCGTAAGCTTCTCAGTGAGAAAAAACGGTACACTGGGCACATGGTTGAAAATGTCTCTCGGACAGTTCTGTCCAATGGGGTTCGCGTTGTTACGGAAAGCATTCCGACGGTTCAGTCGGTCTCCGTCGGCCTCTGGGCGAGTGCGGGCTCGCGTGATGAGGAGCCGCGCCTGCGGGGCATCTCGCACTTTTTAGAGCACATGTTCTTTAAGGGCACCGAGCGCCGCCCGAGTGCGAAACAAATCGCCGATGAGATGGACGCGCTGGGCGGCTATCTCAATGCGTTTACGGATAAAGAGTTCACGTGCTACTACGCCCGCGTCCTCTCGGAGCACCTGCCCGTTGGTCTCGACATTTTGACGGACATGCTCACCGGCTCACTCTTTGACCCGGAAGAAACGGCAAAAGAGCGCAAGGTGGTGCTGGAGGAGATCAAGCGGCGCGATGATGACCCCGAGGACATGGTGCATGATCTTTTTGGGGAGACGATCTACCCGGACCATGTGCTGGGCCTGCCGGTGATCGGGAGTGTGGAGACGGTCTCCGCCTTCACCCCCGACGACCTGCGTGGCTATGTCGCACGGCGCTACGGCCCGCAGAGCCTCGTCGTGGCGGCGGCAGGGAACTTGGAGCACGCTGCTGTGGTCGCGCTCGCGGAGCAGATGCTGGGCAGCCTTCCCGCAGGCGAGCCCAATGCCCCCCTAACACGCCCGATCGCCGCTCCAGGCCATCTTCTCTACAGCCGCCCGACCGAGCAGGTGAACTTCTGCGTCGGTGTGGGAGGCTACGGCCAGAACGACGAAGAAAAGTACCCGCTGGCGATCTTGGACAGCATCCTAGGTGGCTCGATGGGCGCACGGCTCTTTCAGGAGATTCGCGAGAAGCGTGGTCTGGCCTACTCCGTCGGCTCGTACGCCGCCACCCACCGTGAGGGCGGCTACTTTGCGGCCTACGGGGGGACGTCGCCGGAGAACTTTGAGGAGTGTCTGGACTTGGTACGTGCGGAGTTTGCCAAAGTCCGCAAAGAGGGTGTCAGTGAGGCCGAGCTTCAGCGCTCGAAGAACCAGTTCCGTGGTGCACTCATCATGGCCCAAGAGTCCATGAGCAGCCGCATGACCCGCCTGGGCAAGTCCGAGCTTTACTACAACCGCGTCCCACTCCTGGCCGAGGCGCTGGCCAAGATTGACGCCGTGACGATCGCCGATGTCCACGCGATCGCTGAGGCCATCTTGCCCGACGATGCTGCAAAGCTCACTATCGCCGCCATCGGGCCGTTTGAAGAAGCCGACAAAGAAGCGCTCGCGGAGATAGAAGAGTAGCCCTCCTACCCCGGTTTTCCCTCCTACCCCCCCCGGCCCCCTTCCTCCCAATAACAAGCTCTGCGGGTGGGAGGAAGGGGGAGGGGAAGCCTAGCGCTTCTGGTACACTACCCGCATGATTAGAGTTGCTGTTTCCGGGGCACTAGGCCGGATGGGAAGTGAAGTGGTGCGTGCGGTGACTGCCGCCGACGGGATGGAAGTGGTTGCGCAGATTGAGTTCGGCGATGACATGGGCGCGGTTCTAAAAGCCAGCCAGCCGCAGGTGATGGTGGACTTCACCGTGCCGTCGTCGGCGATGAGCAATATCCGGACGGCACTGGAGAGTAACGTCATCCCGATTGTCGGAACCACGGGCCTCTCGCCTGCGGACTTAGACGAGCTGCGCCAGCTCTGCGAGACACACAACACGGCGTGCTTGATCGCGCCCAACTTTGCCATCGGCGCGATTCTCATGATGCAGTTCTCGGCGCAAGCGGCAAAATATCTGCCCGATGTGGAGATTATCGAGATGCACCACGAGCAGAAAGTGGATGCTCCCTCAGGAACTGCCGTCAAGACTGCCCAGATGATCGCTGAGGCCCGCACAGGAGTCCCGACCGCCAAGCCAGAGAATGCTTTCGAGAGCCACGCGGGGGCCACCGGAGCCGATGTAGACGAGATTCCCGTGCACTCGGTGCGCCTGCCCGGCTTTGTGGCCAGCCAGGAGGTGATCTTTGGGGCGCAGGGCCAGCGCCTCTCAATCCGCCACGACTCACTGGATCGCACCAGCTTCATGCCCGGCGTTGTGCTGGCCATCCGAAAGTCGGCGAGCATGACAGGACTGGTTTACGGGCTGGAGAATCTCCTCTAGCCATGATGCCTCGGGGTATTGCGCGCCAGATCTTCTTAAGCTATGTCCTGCCGCTGATTGTTTTATTGGTGGCAGGACTGCTCATTCCGGTGCTGCTCTGGGGCTTTGCAGGGCGCTATCGGGGCGAGTTTGCGGCGCGCAAGGAGCTGGCCAGTCGTATGGAAGTGCTGGCCCATGCGGCGATGGATGTCGCTGAGGCGGAGGCGAACCTCAAGCGCTTCAGAGACCCCGCCTTTCGGAGTGCACAGAACCAGGCACGGAGTATCTACCGGGATCGCTATCAGGAGATCATGTCTTGGTTTGAAGACCATCCTGCTCCCGCGCTGGAGAAAGAGTTTCGCGTGGTACACGCCCAGTTTCAGGTATGGGATCGTAAGGGGAGCCGTGCTACGGCGGCGTTTGAGCCCATTGAAGCCGCGCTGGTGCGGCTGATCAACCAGACCGCCCAGGCCCGTGATCGCTACGAGCCTCTCTACCTGACAGCGGACTCTTTGCGTATCGCTGCCATCATTATCTTCCCGCTGGGAGCCTTAGTCAGTGCGCTGATGATTGGGCGCTCCATTGCCCGCTCGATCACCGAGCCTTTGGAGGCACTGGTCTCGGCGGTAGAGCGGCTGGAACGCAAAGAGATCACGCCTGCGGAGCTACCTGATGAGAGCGGGCGCGACGATGAGGTGGGGGAGCTGTGGCAGGCACTGCGGCGCATGGCCGAGACCGTCGCGGAGCGAGAGAGTGCACTGGAGGCCCGGAGTGAGGCACTTGCCGTCACCGGGCGGCGACTGGAGTCCGTGCTAGATGCCACCAACGATGGCGTGGCGCTACTCAGCCAAGAGGGGCGCTTTTTACTGGCAAACCCACGCTTTGCTGCGTTCTTTGGGTTGGAGTCGGCGGACTTGCAAGACCATAGCTTTGCGCGGATCGGCCCACGGCTCCTCTCGCTCTTTAAGGGATCCGATCAGGAACCTGCCCGGCTGCGCCTGCGGGAAGTCTTGCGTGACACGGAGCGCGTGACGGATGAGACATTCGCTCTGGCACGTCCTCTCCCTCGGGTTCTGCGCTTTTATTCGTCGCCGGTTCGCACCGAGGGGACACTGATTGGGCGGATCGTGATCTTGCGTGATGTCACGCGCGAGACCGAGGCAGATCGGCTCAAGAGTGAGTTTGCCTCGACGGTCTCGCACGAGCTACGCACCCCGCTGACGGCCATCAATGGTAATGTTGCACTCTTGCTCTCCGAGAAACCCGGCCCTCTCACCGAGAACCAGCGCGAGTTTTTGGCTCTAACCCAGACCAGCGTGCTGCGCCTCACGGGGCTGATCACGGAGATGCTGGATCTCTCCAAGCTGGAGTCTGCCGGGCTTCAGATGGAGCACAAGCCGCTTGACTGTAGCGCTTTGGCGCGTCAAGTGGTGCGTACTATGGAGGAGCAAGCGCGCACGCGTGGGCTGAGCTTGACCCTGAATATGCCCGAGAGTATCCCCTTGATTCGGGGAGACAGCGACCGGATCGCGCAAGTGCTGATGAACCTGATCTCTAATGCGCTAAAGTACACCCCGCCAGGGGGGAAAGTGATCGTACGCCTCGCCGCAGATGATACCCAGCTCACGGTGCGGGTTGCGGATACGGGAATTGGAATCACGGCAGACGATCGCACTCGGCTCTTTGATAAGTTCTTCCGCGCGGACAACTCGACAACCCGCAGTGTCGGAGGAACCGGTCTGGGGCTTGCGATTTCCAAGACCATTGTGGAGGCTCTGGGGGGGATGATCTGGGTGGAGAGCACGCCGGGGATCGGGAGCACGTTTGCCTTCACTCTTCCTCTGGCAAGTGCAGAACCCGAGCAAGAGGCTCCTGATGTGCTGATGCCTCCTCCTGCTCCCCGCCGCCTCTTGCTCCTCGTGCACGACCAGACCCCGGTTCTTCACCGTCTCAATCATACGTTCTCCAACCAGGGCATGATTGTCAGCGCCGCAGCTGTCCCTGATGAAGCGCTACGAAGGGCGCGTGGTCTGCACCCCGATGCTCTCTTACTACCGCCACTAACGGCGACTTTCGATGCGTTTCAGCTTTTGCGCAGCCTCCGCTCTGACCCCAAGACAGAGCGTGTCACGGTGTTGATCTATGCGTTGCGAGCCGTGGGAAACACCTACGAGCTACGCGATAGCTTGTTTCTATCTTCGCAAGAAAAGCTGGCCAGTGCGCTCACAAAACTTAAGACAGACGAGCATGCTCGCAATCGGCCTGTGGTGATCGTGGGGGACGAAGTCCTCTTTCAGGCAGCCCGTGAGCTCTGGCCCCGTCAGAGTACTTCTCCTCTGCTCTGGTGCCCAAAAAGCGAGGAGCTAGTGGGCAAAGTGGGGCCACTCTGTCCTCTCGCAGTTGTCTGTGACACCACGACCCAGGACATGCGTCCTGTGGGCGCATTTTCGCGGGGGGCTCTGGAGCGCCACAGTAACCAGCACGTTGCCTGGCTCTACTTGGGTGACTTCGGCTCCCGCACACGTCTGCTTGTCCCTCATGGCGCGGGCTCTATTTTGCTGGAGCGCTCCGCCAGCGTGGTACAAGAGGCTATCTCCGCAGCGATCTAGCAGGATCTTTTAAGTTCACGTGGGGTGTGCCGCTGGACATGGCTTGTTTTTTTACGTAAAATCGAAAGTTAAGATGAAGCACCAATTGCTCTCGTTTTCGTTACTGACCAGCGTGGGCTTATGGGCCGTGGCCTTTGCCGCCCCCGAGCCGGTGGACTACCGCCGGGATGTTCGTCCTCTCTTGGCTGCCAACTGTCTGCGCTGCCATGGAGCCGATGAGCAGAGCCGCTCCGCAAACCTGCGCCTGGATGAGCCCAACCGTGCCGTGATCCCCGGCGATATTCTAGCCAGCAAGCTCATTGCTCGCGTCACCCTGCCCGTGGGCGATGCGCTTAAGATGCCACCCCAAGAGACGGGACATCGCTTGACGGAGCCGCAGATTAACACGCTACGGCGCTGGATTGGGCAGGGCGCAAAGTACGAAGGGCACTGGGCATTTAATCGCCCCCTAGCCCCCGCTCGCGGGGGAATAGATACGCTTGTGATGGCTCGGCTGGCGAAAGAGAAGCTTGCTCTTTCCCCAGAGGCGGATCGGTGGACTCTGGCGCGGCGGGTGGCGCTGGACCTGACAGGACTGCCGCCAAGCCTCAAAGATGCCGAGGCATTTGTGAGCGACAAAGCGCCCAATGCCTACGAGAAATTTGTGGACTCCCAGCTCGCCTCGCCGCACTTTGGAGAGAAGTGGGCGCGTCTCTGGCTGGACTTGGGGCGCTACGCCGACTCAGCGGGTTATGGCTCCGACCCGCTCAGGCCCAATCTCTGGCCCTGGCGCGACTGGCTGATCGCTGCGTTTAATGCCAACAAGCCTTTTGATGAGTTCACGCAGGAGCTGCTTGCGGGGGACTTATTGCCCAACGCCACTGAGGATCAGAAGATTGCGACAGCCTTTCACCGCAATACCATGACCAACACCGAGGGAGGCACGAGTGATGAAGAGTTTCGCACTGCCGCTGTCAAAGACCGAACCGTTGTCACCATGCAGGCGTGGATGGGGCTGACCTACCAGTGCGCCCAGTGCCATACGCATAAGTTCGATCCTATCTCTAAGACTGATTTCTATCGAACCATGGCGATCTTCAATCAGACTGAGGACAGTGATCGAGGCGATGAGTTCCCCACCATGCCGGTGCTGACCGCGGCGCAACGCACGAAAAAGCAAGCCCTCGAAAAAGAGCTAGCGGAGCTGGAGACGCAGCGTGCTGCCGAGCCCGCAGGTAAGGCGCCGAGTGCGCGTTTTGTGCGTGTGACACTTCCAGGCACGGCATTTCTCATGCTTGCCGAGGTGCAGGCGCTGAGCGGTAGCGAGAATGTGGCACGCAAGGGGAAGGCGAGCCAGTCCAGCACGGACTTTAGCGGCGAGGCGGCGCGGGCCATTGATGGTAACACGAGCGGTAAGTTCCCCGATAACACCGTCACGCACACGAAGCAGGAGAAAGACCCCTGGTGGGAAGTAGACCTAGGCGCAACCTATCCACTCCAGAGTATCGCCATCTGGCCGCGCACCGATGCCCACTCCGGCATGCTCGCCCATGTTCGCATCACGCTCTACGACGAAAATCGGAAAGTGGTAGCGGAGCAGGGGATTCCCGGCGCGATTACCGCGGTAAAAACGGCCTTGCTCACTGACTCGCCCACGGCCCAAAGAATTGCCCAGAAGCAGTCTGAGCTAGCCGCTCTCAAGCCGATCCCACTGCCCGTGATGCGTGAGCTCCCCGAGGTCAAGCGCCGTGTGACACGCTCACTCACTCTGGCGAACTTCCTAACTCCCGAAGAAGTCGTCACGCCCGCAGGCCCCGCCGCCTTTACGAAAAAGCCGCTCACCAACCGCTTAGAGCTGGCCAAGTGGCTCGTTGCACGGGAGAACCCACTAACCGCGCGTGTCCAGGTGAACCGTTTCTGGGCGCAGCTCTTTGGAACAGGGCTTGTGGAGACAGAGGAGGACTTCGGGACGCAGGGCGCGTCTCCCACGCATCCCGAGCTTCTCGACTATCTGGCACTAGACTTTCAGCGCGACTGGAATGTCAAGCGCTTTCTCAAGAGCATTGCGATGAGCCGTACCTACCGGCAGAGTAGCAAAGTGACCCCTGAAAAGCTCGCTCGTGACCCAAAGGTGCGCCTGCTCTCGCGCTACCCCCGCCGCCGTTTGGATGCCGAAGGAATCCGCGACCAGGCGCTCTTGGTCAGTGGCCTGCTCTCGCCCAAGCTCGGCGGCCCCAGCGTCTATCCGCCCCAGCCCGATGGGCTCTGGAAAGCGGCGTTTAACGGCGAGCGCTCGTACCCCACTAGCACGGGTGAAGATCGCTACCGGCGTGGCCTCTACACCTTCTGGCGGCGCACGGTTCCGTATCCGAGTATGCAGACCTTCGATGCCCCCAGCCGCGAGTTCTGCACGGTTCGTCGTATCCCCACCAACACGCCCCTCCAAGCGCTCGTCACGCTCAACGATCCTGCCTACTTGGAGATGGCGGTCGGCTTGGCCAAACGTCTGGAAGGGAAAACGCCCGCTGAGAAAGCCCGCCACGGCCTGCGCCTCGCTCTCTGTCGCCCTGCACTGGACAGCCAAATCCCACCGCTCGTCGCACTGTTTGAGAGCGAGAAAGTGCACTACACCGCAAATTTGATGGAGGCGAAAAAGCTCACGGGGACTGAGGATGCAGAGCTGGCCGCGTGGACAGTGGTCGCCAATGTCCTGCTCAACCTAGACGGCGTGCTGACGAAAGGATAATAATCATGTTAGCAGTTGAAGAAATTGACCGCAGAGGCATGCAGCTCTACCAGGAACAGATCGCCTCTAAAGTTGATGTTGAAGAAAACCAGGGTAAAGTGATTGCCATTGATGTAGAGTCCGGTGATTTTGAAGTCGCGGACGAGGGGCTTGTTGCGGGTGAGCGACTCCGTGAGCGGCACCCTGATGCTTCTATGCTTTGTTTGCGGATCGGCTACAATGCAGTTTATTCTTTTGGGGGAGTTTTAACTCAGACAAAGGCATGATGATAGGACAAATCTCTCAGGGGTATCCCGTTATTGCTGTGCCTTTTCAGCTTCCCGAAATGCCCGCTTTCGAGCTGGAGTTTGTGATTGACACTGGTTTTGCGGGTTATCTCACGTTGCCTGTCTCTGCTGTTGAGGCAATGAACCTACCATTTTTCTACCGAATGCCTGCGAATCTGGCAAACGACTCCGACATTATGGTCAGTGTCTACCAAGTAACTGTTCGCTGGCAAGGAGAGCTACGACGTGTGGAGGTGATCGCGATGGGAAAACGTCCTCTGATTGGGCGAGCACTACTCGCAGGACAGTATCTTGGGATTCGCTTTGAGGAAGGCTCGGAGCTAAGGATAGAGCCATGACTGAACTTGAACTAATGCAAGCCCGTGCGATGTCGCGGCGAACGTTTTTTGGCAAGACGGGCCTTGGTCTGGGCGCACTGGCGCTGGCCGCAACCCACCCAGAACCCTCCTTTGCAAAAGGGAGGGGGGATGCGAGTGGTGCGAGCAGCCGGGGGGGGGCGAAAGCCAAGGCGGTGATCTACCTGCACATGTCTGGCGCGCCACCGTCGCTGGACTTGCTCGACTACAAACCCAAGCTCAACGAGCTGCACATGCAGGACTGCCCGGATTCGTATTTGAAAGGCGAGCGCTTCGCCTTTATCCAGGGCAAGCCAAAGCTACTCGGCTCGCCACACAAGTTCAAGCAGTACGGCCAGAGTGGTGCATGGATGTGTGATCTCCTGCCACACACATCCAGTATCGCCGATGAGCTGGCGATCATTCATTCCATGTCTACGGAGCAGTTCAACCACGCCCCCGCTGAGCTATTTCTCTATACCGGCAACGCCTTCCCTGGCGGTGCGGCGATGGGCTCGTGGATGACCTATGGGATTGGGACGGCAAATAAAGACCTGCCCGGCTTTGTGGTGTTGCTCTCTGGTGGCACCGACCCGACGGGGGGCAAGAGTCTCTGGTCGAGTGGGTTTCTGCCCAGCATTCATCAAGGCGTTCAGTGTCGCTCAGCAGGTGACCCGATTCTTTATCTGTCTGATCCGCCGGGAATAGACCGCCAGACGCGGCGGCGGAGCCTGGATGCACTGGAAAAACTCAACCGGCAGGAGGCAGCGGCACTGGGCGATCCGGAGACCGTGACACGCATCGCGCAGTACGAGCTTGCCTACCGGATGCAGCTCTCGGTGCCGGAGCTAACGGATATCAAGAAAGAGTCCCAGGCGACCCTGGACCTCTACGGGGCTAAGCCCGGCGAGGCAAGTTTTGCCAATAACTGTCTTTTAGCGCGAAGACTTGTGGAAAAAGGCGTCCGCTTCGTCCAGCTCTATGACTGGGGCTGGGACATTCACGGCACCGGCTCGGGCGACGACTTAGTGACTGCACTTCCCGCCAAGTGCCGAGAGACTGACAAAGCCTGCGCGGCACTCATCAAAGACCTCAAGCAGCGTGGGATGCTCGATGATGTCTTAGTGGTCTGGGGCGGCGAGTTTGGCCGAACCCCCATGAACGAGGCGCGTGGCGGTAGTAAATTTCTAGGCCGCGACCACCATCCCCACGCCTTCACGATCTGGATGGCAGGCGGTGGCACCAAGCCCGGAGCCTACGGCAAGACCGATGAGCTTGGCTACAAGATCGTCGAGAATAAAATGACCATTCGCGATCTCCAAGCCACGATTCTTGACCGAGTTGGCCTTGATCCCTACAAGCTCCACTACGACTACCAGGGCCTTGGAAATCGCCTGATTGGCCCCACCGATGAGGGCCGTGTGATCAAGGAACTCAAGCGCTAATGCGAATTATAGATACACATCAGCATCTTTGGGATCGAAATCGGTTTGATCTTCCCTGGCTCAAAGAGGCCACGGAGCCGCTGAGTAAGAGCCATACTCCCGAGACCTATGCTCAGGACACGGTGGGACTGGGAATCTCGGCGACGATCTACATGGAGGTGGATGTGCGCTTGGATCAACGCGAGGCAGAGGCGCAGTATGTGTACAGCCTCTGTGACGATCCCCAGAACCCGATGGTGGGTGCGGTTGTGGGCGGCGATCCGGCGGCGCGAGAGTTTAAGGCGTATCTGGACAAGATCTCCAGCCCGCATCTCAAAGGCGTCCGGCAAGTGCTCCATGGGGGGCTCCCACAGGGCTACTGCCTGAAGCCCGAGTTCGTGGCAGGGGCTCAGGAGCTTGGCAAGCGCGGGCTATGCTTTGATCTTTGTCTGCGCTCTGGGGAGCTTGCCGATGGAGCCTCACTGGCAAAAAAATGTCCGGAGACGCGCTTTGTGCTGGATCACTGCGGCAATGCGCCCGTCACCGGGACACCTGCGCAGCTGGGGGCATGGAAGCGCGGGCTAGAGCAGGTCGCTGCCTGTCCCAATACCATCGTCAAGATCTCCGGTATTATCGCGGGAACCAAGCCCGGAGTACCTGCCATCGAGCAGCTTGCGCCCTGTATCAACCAGACCCTCGATACCTTTGGCCCCGAGCGCGTGATCTTTGCCAGTGACTGGCCTGTCTGCACACTGCGAGCCAGCCTGAAAGAGTGGATCACCACCCTCAAAGCCCTTGTCGCCACCCGTTCTGAAACCGACCAGCGCAAGCTCTTTTACGAGAATGCCACTCGGTTCTATGAGCTCCGCTAGGAAAGATACGGGATCTACGTAGTGTAAAGCGCTGAAGAAGCTCCGCGATTTGAAGGCGCTGGTTCCGCTCGACAGCATCTTCTCCCGGATAGCCACCCTCTTCATAGCGCTCATAATCGCTCCGTTGGGTGGCCAGTGCACTCAGCTTGGGTTCTTGCGGCAGGCCCTTTTGATAGAGGGTTGTCGCGATCAAGATCAGTACCATGCCACTGACCTGAAAAAAAACGGTTCCCTTTGGGGTTTGCATGAAAGTTTCTCCTTATCCATGTCTGCGGCCTCATGGACAGCTACTTAAGAATCAACGTTCAGGAGGGAGATCTTACGATGAAATCAGGCGATATAATGGCTTTGTGAGAATTACCCCTTGTGCCTTGTCTTGTATCCTAATTTTTTTGCCCGGTTGTATTAAGCCAGGAACGACCGTTTCTTCGACAACTCCTGCACCCACCCCCGCTCCACAACCTCCTAAGTTTGATCCTGATAAAATACGACCCGATGAGCTGGGGCGGATCCCGGTGATCATGTACCATGACATTGGCAAGAGCGGGAAAAATACGCCGCTGGATCGGTCGGTTGCCTCGTTTGAGAAAGACCTTCAGCTTCTCTACGACAAGGGGTTCTATCTGGTCAATGCCGCCGATATTGTGGCCAATCGCTTAGATGTGCCGCTCGGTCGAACGCCTGTTGCCATTACCTTCGATGATGCCCGCCGGACGCAGTTTAACTTGCTCACCACAGATCAAGGCCCTCAGGTAGACCCGAACTGTGGACTGGGCATCATCGAGCGCTTTGTGAAAGCACACCCGGATTGGAAAGTGCGTGCGACGTTCTTTATTCTCCCCAAGTCAAAAGCAACCAATGAATCTTTTGGGCAAACAGGTTTGGGTAAGGACAAGATTGACTATCTCTTGAAAAGTGGGTGTGAGATTGCGAACCACTCGATCGTGCACAAGAGCTTTGCCAACTACACAGCGGCGCAAGTGCAGCAGGAGGTAGGAGGAGCCGATAAGCTTATTACAAGCCTCAACCCTAAAGTCAAGATAGAGACGATAGCACTTCCCATGGGAAAGTTTCCTAAGGACAAGACTCTCTGGCCGCTTTTGATCAAAGGGGAGGATAAAGGGCATCGTTATGAGTATCAGGCCGCTTTTGATGCCGCATGGCGCCCCATTCCCTCACCGGCCTCCAAAAAATTTAATAACCTTCGACTAGAGAGAATCAACTCGATTGATGGGCTTAATGGAGTTCGGTTCTGGGTGGATAAACTAATGGCACCAGGGGGGGAACGCTATATCTCAGACGGTGACCCGAAGTGGGTAAGCTTTCCCAAGTCCAAAGAATCTGAGCTGGCTCAGGATCGTGTGCTAGGTCAGGGAAACCAGATCAATGCCTACGGCACCTCCACCATCCAGCCCGCGGGGCAGCCCATTCAACCCGCGTCGCAGTAGTGGAAAATTGCACCTGAACCTGAGAATCTGTTTATACGTCTTAACCCCCAGACTACCGAAGATGGAGGGTAAGGAAAGACGTTATGAGCCACTCAAGAGATGTAGCGCTGTGTTCCGGTCGTGAGGTTGTTACCTCGCGCCGTGAGTTTTTAAGCCGAACGGGACTGGGAATTGGAGGGCTCGCGCTCTCTGCGATGTTTGCGGCGGAAGCCAAAGCGGAAGGCAACGGAAACGCGATCACGGCAGCCAAGAAAGCCCCGCTGCCTGCGAAGGCCAAGCATGTTATTCATATCTTCGCCTCCGGGGCACCCTCACACCTAGACACGTTTGATCCCAAGCCCGGTATGGAAAAGTTCCGTGGCCAGAGTGTCTCAGGGGCCAGCGGCGTGATCTTCCCCTCGCCCTTCAAGTTCACTAAGTGTGGCCAGAGCGGGCTAGAGATCAGTGATGTCTTCCCCAACTTGCAGAAGCTCGCCGATGACTTGTGCGTGATTCGCTCCATGAAGACCGATATACCAGCGCATCCCGTGGCAGCCAAGATGATGAACACAGGCTCTGCGCAGCTGGTGAAGCCAAGCCTCGGGAGCTGGGTGCTCTACGGCCTAGGCACTGACAACCAAGACCTACCCGGTTTTGTGACCCTGGGTGGTAGCCCCGAGTGGCGGCAGTCGGCGTTTCTCCCCAGCCCGTTTCAGGGAACCCGCGCGGACTTTGCGCCTGGTAAACCTGTAGATAAAGTCCTACTCAATCTCAAGAACGAGTTCAGCTCGTCGTCGGCGCAGCGGGCGCAGCTGGATCTGGCCCGGCAGCTCAATGGCAACCACAGCGCTAAGTTTCAGCACGATGAGCAGCTCGAAGCGCGTATTGACTCCTTCGAGCTGGCCTTTAAGATGCAGACCGCCGCGACCGATGCCTTTGATATCTCTAAAGAGCCTGCCGCTGTCCGTGCGAAGTACGGCTCGTCGGACTTTGGTGGCAAGCTTCTCTGCGCCCGGCGCTTAGTCGAGCGCGGCGTGCGCTTCGTGCAGGTGGACATCGGCGGCTGGGATCATCACCAGGCACTGGCGCAAAATATTGGCAAGAAGGCCAATGAGATGGATCAGCCCGTTGCGGCGCTGATTGCGGACTTGAAAGAGCGGGGCTTGCTAGAGTCTACACTCGTGATCTGGGGAGGTGAGTTTGGACGCACGCCGACCACAGCAGGCAGCATCAACGACCAGTCGGGCCGGGATCACCACTCCCGCTGCTTCTGCTCGTTCATGGCAGGGGGCGGCGTAAAAGGTGGGATGCACTACGGCGAGACCGATGAACTGGGAATGAACATCGCCAGCAACCCCGTGCATGTCCATGACTTTCATGCGACGATTCTTCGCGTGCTGGGCTTTGATCATACCAAGCTGACCTACCGCTACAATGGGCGAGATTTTCGCTTGACCGACAACTATGGGAATATCGTCAATGAAATCCTGGCTTAAGCTCTCCGCCCCTGCGGCGGTACTGGGGATTGCGCTGACGGCGGGGGCACAGAAGCCCGCGCCCAAGCCACAGGCCCTTACTCCCGAGCAGATACAGTTCTTCGAGAGCAAGATCCGGCCTATTTTGACGGGCAAGTGTGCGCCATGTCACGTAGATGGTGTCTCACGAGGCGGGCTCTCGCTGGACTTTCGCGAGTCGTGGCAACACGGTGGCTCCAGTGGGCCTGTTGTGGTGCCGGGGAGCCCAGAGAAGAGCCTGCTGATCGAGCGTGTCAAGAGCGCCGGTGCGCCGATGCCGCCCGGGGGGAAGCTCTCGGCGACGGATATCGCGGCACTGGAAGCCTGGGTGAAGATGGGCGCTCCCGATCCGCGTGGGGCGGCTGATGTCAAGACGACCTCCAAGCTCACCGGGATCACGGACAAGGCAAAGTCGCACTGGGCCTTCCAGCCGGTGGAGAAGCCTGCAATTCCAAAAGTGAAGAACGCGGCTTGGGTGAAAAACCCCATTGATAGTTTTACTCTTGCCAAGCTTGAAGCCAATAACATGGTTCCCAATGCCCCCGCAAGCCGTGCGGCACTGATCCGCCGCGCCTACTACGATCTGATCGGGATGCCGCCCACGGTTGAGGAAGTCCGGGCATTTTTAGCCGATAAAAGCCCCAATGCCTGGGAAAAAGTGGTAGATAGTCTCCTGGCAAACCCACACTACGGCGAGCGCTGGGGCCGTCACTGGCTCGACACTGCCCGCTACTCCGACACGACGGGCAACCCGCAGAATGGACAGAACCGCCTTGCGGACTTTCGCTATGCCAATGCTTGGACCTACCGCGACTGGGTGATTGGGGCGATCAATAAAGACCTACCCTACAATGAGTTTCTGATGGCACAGATCGCCGCCGACCAGATCCCGACCATGAAAGACGATCCCGCGCAGCTCGCTGCCTTGGGGTTTATGACGGTGGGCAAGCGCTTTCAAGATAAGAACGACTTAATTGACGAGCGTATTGACACCGTGACGAAAGCCACGATGGGAATTACGGTCGCCTGTGCCCGCTGTCATGACCACAAGTTCGACCCGATCCCCACAGCAGACTACTACTCGCTCTATGGCATCTTCAGCTCCATTGACGAGCCTGAGGTCGGTCCCGAGATCCCTGGCAGTGGCGATCCCACACAGCGTGGCGACTACGAGCAGCAGGAGAAAGTGCTGCTGGACAAAGGCCGCGTTGCCTACTACGAGTACGTCGGTGAGAAGCTAGAGGCGTTCCAGAAAAAAGCAGCGGGCTATCTGATGCTCTCTACGGCGAACCCGCGCTCCAAAGAAGGCGCGGAGCTGGCGCAGAAATACGGCATCAACCCGTCTAATATCCGTGAGCGCGATACGATTCGCATCCTCCAGCAAGCGGTTCGAACCAATAAAACTGCTGCCGAGGTGATGGGTCCCTTCAATGTTCTCCAGAGGATGCCCGAGGGAAGCTTTGCCTCGCAGTACGCTGTCGCGATGGGACGAATGCTGGGCACTGCTTCCGCACCGGCAGCTCCGGCGGGACGCTTTGGCAAGCAGAGAGCGCAGCAGCAACAGCGCACACCAGGGGCCAATATCCCCGTCATGAAGATCAACCCGCTGATTGCACGCGAGCTTTCCAGCCTCAAGCCGCGCTCGATGGCGGATGTCGCGGAAGCCTACGGGCGGGTTTTTGCCAAAGTGGCCGATCAGCGTGATGCCTACATTGAGGCGCGTCAGAAAAACCAGGTGCTCAGCGTAGATAGTGCGACCGCGCAGCTCATTGAGTTTCCTCTGGGGCTCCCACCCGCGTCGGAGTTTAACTCCGCGACCCACCTTCGCCAGCTGGCCAGCCGCTTCAACGCAGACAATCGGGCAGCGGCTCGCTTTCCGTTTGATGAGCTGAACCGCCTGCAGCTCACGCACCCTGGCGCACCGGGCCATGCGATGGTGGTCGAGGACATCGAGGAGCCCAAAGACGCTCGTATTCTAATCCGTGGTGAGAAGCAGAGGCCAGGGGACGTAGTTCCCCGCCAGGTCTTTGCACTCTGCATGCCCGGAAGTACGCCGCAGCCCGTCAAAGAGGGCTCGGGGCGACTGGAGCTGGCGCGGGCCATTGCAGCGCCCTCAAATCCGCTGACAGCTCGCACCCTAGTGAACCGTGCCTGGATGCATCACTTTGGGGACGGCTTTATCCGCACCCCCGATGACCTAGGCAATATGAGCGAGAAGCCTTCTCACCCGGAGCTGCTCGACTGGCTGGCGGGGCGCTTTATGGAGACAGGCTGGAGCCTCAAGAAGCTGCACAAGTGGGTGCTTACCAGCAATACCTACCAGCAGAGCACCGATACCAACGCTGCCTACGAGAAGAAAGACCCGGCCAACCGGTTGCTCTGGCGAGCCAATCTTCGCCGTCTAGACTTTGAGTCTATCCGAGACACCATGGTAGCGCTGACCGGCAAGCTCGATCCAGTGCTGGGGGGAAAGCCCGTCAATATCACCGACGAGCCCTACATCTACCGCCGCTCGGTCTATGGCTACATTGATCGGCTCTTTCTCTCAGACTTGCTGACCCAGTTCGATGTGAGCGACCCGACCATGGCCAACACAGGACGTATCTCGACCATTGTGCCGCAACAGGCTTTATTCTTTATGAATAGTGCGATGGCTGTGGACGTGGCCCGGCAGGTGGTGAGACGCGACGAAGTGGAGAAAGCACAGACCGATGAGGAGCGCATCAAGGCGATCTATCTCGTTCTCTACCAGCGCTCTCCCAAGCCTGAGGAGATCCAGGTGGGTCTCGGTTTCCTGACAAAGATCGGAAGTGTGGCAGCCGGAGTGGAGACAGAAGCCACTGTCGCCGCGACGGGTACGGGTAAAGGCCGCGCTGCTCGCAAGCCTGTCGCCAAGACCCCACAGAAGAAAGGGATGGGAGTGGGCAAGTTCGCCCCGATCCGAAATAACACGGAGATGGTCGAGCGCAAGCCACTGGATAGCTGGGAGCTCTACACGCAGGCACTGCTCTGCTCCAATGAGTTCGTCTACGTGAGCTAACCTGCAGTACACTTAAAAAATGGCGGAGCATTTTTGATGCTCCGCCATTTCTTTTATTAAAGAGTATAAAGCAACTTGCCATAATCAAACCATGACCAAAACGATCCCTGTTCTCCACGAGATTGAGGTCAATATCACACGATTGCTTGGAGCAGCTCTGACCTTACTGGCGGGGACTCCACTCTTTATGAAGCAATCCCTCCCCGAGGTAACCCTCGAAGCCTTTTTTGAGGCTGTCTATCTTGTGGAGGGGCAGAATCGCGCTCTGATCTTAAACAGCGCACTTCCTGAGGGAGCGATGCTGGTGATGCAGCGAAACACTCAGCGAGTCATGCAGCTTGCTGTTTTGGGGCGTGTGGCGCAGCACCTAGAGCGTAGTAGCGATCTCTTAGCCCCGGAGGAGTGTGCCATTGTGGCACAGTTTCTTGGTCCTGTCGCCGACTCCGTCTTTCTGTTAGGTACCCGGATTTTAGAGTATCTCCTCAATCCTGAAAAGACAGAATCGCTGACTTTGGCACAGCTTCCCTGGGAGCAGGTGATGGTCGAGGGGGGGCTTCAGGCAGCGCGGGCCGAGATTGCGGCGACCCGCACTCTCAGCCCTCTTGCACGACGCTACTCCCGCTCCACCCTCTGGGCATTACAGGTAGCCTGTGATGCCATGCTGACGGTCGGTAGCCGCTAGAAGCGCACTCCGACTCCAAGGCTCGCATGGCTGGCATTGATGGAGCTGGTTCCCAGCTTTGCACTTCCCATGAGCGTGTAGCTTAGCTCACCGAAGTAGCGCTTGCCAAAGTCCTGACCAAGAAAGACACGCCCACCAAAGGTCATCTTCTCCGTGGTGGTAGTGACAGTTGTATCGCCCGTCTTTACCGCTGAGGAGGTTGTGAGGCCATAGCCGCCGATCCCCGCGCCGTAATAGAGCGCTTTGTTAGATAGCGAGTGCATCCGATACTGAACCCCAAAGCCACTGGCTCCCTGGCTCGTCGTGGTGTTACCATTTTCCCGGCTCCGCATGAGGCTATCGCTGTAGAGTCCCCAAGTTCCGCCACCGACGCGTCCCAAGTCGTAGCTGATGGCTCCGCTGCTGGTGCTCTGCCCAACGAAGTTCTTGCCACTCTGAGTGCTGGGAAGCCCAACCCCAATCTGGGCACGCCAGCGCTTCTCTCTGGGCTCTTGTGCTTGTGCGCCTGCTGCCAGCAGAGCAAAGACGGTTGCGAACAAAACTATCTTTTGCATATTTTTTTCCTTAAGCTCCTTAAAGCTTTTTTGTATTGTCATCGAGTGTTCGATCAATGTAGAGATGCTTTGTGTCTATCTCCACTTTATCGGGCTCGGCACTCTCGGACTCTAAAACGATGCGACCTGGCTCGGATGTGACAGTGCGGCTTTTCAAGCGCTCTTTCTCTTTCCAGAGTCCAAAATCAAATCCTTTGACAGGCCCCGCGTCGGTTTCGTTACCTTTTCCGTCGGCGTATTTTTTCAGCGCTTTATAGGCAACCGTGACGCGCCACTTGCCGCCGCTCTGCTCTTTCTTTGCCTCGATGATCCGCAGATCATAGAGTGTGATTTTCTCGAAGTGATCGCTCAGAAAAGTCTGATCGGCGGTGGGCGTGGCGGCTCGGAGCATTTCCATGAGCTCCAGAGATGTTGTGTAGGGCGGCTCTTGAAAGGCCGTTTTCTTGACAAAGCCCGCTAGCGCCGCGTTGAGCTTCTCTTCCCCAATGCGATCTGCAAGAGCGCAGAAGGCAATCGCGCCTTTGGAGTAGTGGATGTACTGCTGGTTCTGGACGGCGACCAAGGGATTTTCATCCTCACGCTCGCTGCCACGACCTTGCAGGTAGCGGTCCATGTCTACCTTGAGAAAACGTGCCAGTGCCGCCTCTCCATAAGCCTTCTTGAGGGTCTGGAGAGCGCTGTACTCGGCGAGGGACTCGGAGAGCATCTCGCTACCCGCGACATTTCCCCCAAGCACCTGGTGTGCCCACCACTGGTGCGCGACTTCATGCGCCGTGACATAGAACGGGATATCTAGCGCGTCTTTCTCGCTTCCCACTTTCAGGATAAAACCCAGTCCTTCGGAGTAGGGCACGGTGTTGGGAAACGACTGCGCGAACCCCTGGTAGGCGGGAAACTCCAGAATGCGCATCTGGCGGAACTGGTAGGGGCTGAAGCTCTCGGAGCAGTAAGACAGTGCCGCTTTTGCACCCGCCATCATGCGCTCTAAGTTATACTCATGGCCAGGATGGTAGTAGATCTCCAGCGCCACTTTCTTGCTACCATCTTTGCTGACCCACTGGTCTTTCTTGACGGTGTAGCGGGCGGAGACAAACGTGAAGAACTGGCGGATGGGAGCGTCCATTTTGTAGCGAAAACAGCGCCGACCGTTCTCCTGCCACTCGCGCTCTAAGTAGCCCGGCGCGATAGCAATCTGATCGGGAGCAGTACGCACGGTCGCGGCAAAGTTTACCCAGTCCGCGTCTACCCCGAGGTAGGTGTTCCGACGCGCGGCTACGTCTGTGGCGGGAGCCATGCGCGGCTTGGGAGGAAGACCCTGCTTACGCCGCTCAGACTCATCGCCAATCTCGCCACCTTCCTGGTAGCCAATCTGGGGGCAGGGCATGGTGAGAAACGTCCCGTTGGCGGCAATATCGGTGTTGGGGCTCCCATTGGCAAAGCCCGTCTTGTCGTAGGCCAGCGTAAAAGCCAGCGTCGTGGTCGCGCCGGGAGCCAGTGGCTGCGCGAGCCTCAGCGTCCGAAAGCCTCGGTCTTTGTCTGTGATCTCGGGGCTTGCGGCAGCTCCAAGAGTCAGCGCCTTGATCGTCAATTCCGGGTCGGTCTGGATCACCAGCTCGGTGACGGGCTTATCGGTCTTGTTCTTGAGGGTGAAGATGCCCTTGGACTCCCACTGTCCGCGCTCCGGCCAGAGCGTGACATCCATGTCGACGTCCGTGATGCGCGGCTGGGGAATCTTCCCGTAGCGGGCCTTGTACTTCTGCTCAAACTCCACCTGAAGCTTGATCTGCGCTTTCTCAGGACGGTAGGTGTGCTTGAGATTGGTGTTGACAAAGATCCAGCCACCGACCGCCACAAAGCCCGCCGCGCACGCCACGGCAAGGGCCTTTGCCATCGCCGGAAGCTGCCCGATCTTCCAGCGGACACTTAGCTTGTCGTCCTTGCCCCGCACCCAGAGCTTGATTGCCGCGAGAACCAAGAGCACCGAGGCCAATAGCCAGTAGGTCGAAAACCAGAAAATGGGGAGTGTAAACGGCCCAAAGCCGTTCATGTCCGAGAGTTTGGCGGTGGGAATATCCCCGAAGAGATAGAGCTTGTGGTCGAGGCCCATGCTAGGAAGTGCCTGCGTGGCGATAAAGCTCACCAGCACCAGCGTGTGCCCCAAAAACTTCTGGTTGACCACGGTGTGAATCATAAACGCCAGCGCGGTGAGGCAGATCAGGATCGGGTAGACCGTCCCAAAAAGATAGCTAAAGTACAGTCCCAGCTCAAAGTGAAAGTAGCCCTTTGCTGCCTGCACCCCGACCCCGGCTACGATCAGTCCTAGAGTCAGCAGTGCCAGCACTAAAAGCAGCGCCACAAACTTTGCCAGCGCGACTCGGTAGGTTGGGACGGGCAGGGCATCGGCGATCTGATCCAGCTTGACGGTGCGCTCGCGCCAGGCAAGCTCACCTGCATAGAATGTGATCAGGATCAAGAAAAACAGCATGAACGAGCCGCTCACTTGCTCGACCATAACTCGTGTGACAGGGTAAATACTGTTGTTGTTGTCTAAGAGTTTGTCCGCCATCCAGGCGTTGGTGACGAGGAGCAGTGTTCCGGCAGCGGCGATCACGAGAAACGGGACACTGCGGACGATATCGCGGAAGTAGAAGCGCAGGAGGGCGGGGAAGACATTCCCCCCTGACCCCCGCCGGGCGGGGGGAAGATAAGGAATCAGATTCCCTTTATCCCCCCCGTTGGACGGGGGCTGGGGGGGCTTTTTCCCAAGAACCAGTGCCTTGGCCGAGAACTGGAAGAGGCGGAAGCCGAGAGCGAGCGTGCCAAGCCCAAGCCCAACCCAGAGCAGACGGTTATAGAGCAGCGCTCCGGTGAGTGGCAGGAGCTGGGAGTTTTTCTCAGCGAGGGTCCAGTAGCGCGTCACCACACTGGTTGAGGCGAGGCCAAACGGATCGAAGAGCGAGGCGACGAGCCTGTTCTCCACAGAGCCAAGTAGCGCCAGGGAGATGGCCCAGCCGACGAAGACCAAGACACCTTGCAGATAGATCGCCAGCAGGCTTCTCGTGAGTGTCCCAAAGACAAAGAACAGCGTGGAGAGAAAGAGGACGTTGGGGAGCAGGATCACCAGGAAGACATTGACATAGCTCTCGATGCGAAACGCCCCAAGGCTATTTTTATCTACCCAGGGCATCAGGCTCCCGAGGAGCACGCCAAAGAGCAAACCGGAGTAGACAAAGAGCGTCACGACGAGGGCACCCAAAAAACGCCCAAAGAAGTACGCCGCGCGGCTCAGGCGTGTGGTGAAGAAGAGCTCGTGGGCCTGCGCCTCGAAGTCACGGTAGATTGCGGTACCGACTAGGGCGCTGGCAATCACGGCTCCAAACGCGCCCATGATCCCGACGATCTGGCCCAGCACGATCGGCGCATTCACTTTGATCTGCCCGTCCCCACCGCCTATTTTCACGGCATCGGTGGTGACAAAGAGAAACGTCAGCAGAAAGAGCACCAGAAAGAACAGATAGGTCGAGACTTGGCGCATTCGAAAGCGCAGCTCGAAGAGAAAGACATTTCGCATGGCTTAGGCCGCTCCCACGGCATGGAAGTAGGCATCCTCTAGATCCGCAGCGATGGCTTCAAAGCCCTCGCCGGGGTCGGTGTCCTGGTAGATCGTGACGACTGGCTTTCCGGCGATCAGGCGGCGGGAGATGACCCGGTAGCGGCTCTCATACTCAGCGAGCTCATCCTTGCCGATGACTTTTCGCCAGACACTGCCTGCCACGCGCCCGATCACGTCCTCCGGGTTGCCCTGTGCCACCACGCGGCCTCGGGCAAGGATGGCCATGCGCTCACACAGCTCTCTCACGTCTTCGACGATATGTGTGGAGAGAATCACGGTCGCGCCCTCCCCAACCTCGGCGAGCAAGTTCAGAAAGCGGTTGCGCTCGGTGGGATCGAGACCCGCTGTCGGCTCGTCCACGATAATCACGGTGGGGTTGGCCAGAAGCGCCACCGCGATCCCGAGGCGCTGCTTCATTCCGCCCGAGTACCCCCCGACATTTTTCTTGCGCGCCTCCCAAAGATTCACCTGCGCCAGCAAGCCTTCTACGACAGCCTTGCGCTCCTTGCCATTGTTGAGCCCCTTGAGGGTCGCAAAGTGGTCCAGCGTCGCCTCGCCGGAGAGCGTTGGGTAGAACCCAAACTCCTGGGGAAGATAGCCCAAGGTCGCGCGCATCGCCTCTTTGTTCTGGAGGGTGTTCACGCCATCGAGCGCAATACTGCCTGTGTCAGGCTCTTGAAGCGTCGCAATCGTGCGCATCAGCGACGACTTCCCCGCGCCGTTGGGGCCAAGCAGGCCAAAGAGCCCGTGGGGGATGCTCAGGGTCACACCGTCAAGTGCCCGTACCCCATTTGGGTAGGTCTTGGTCAGGTTCTCAATCTCTAGCGCCATGTCAGAAACCTCGTTCATTTCCATTTTTGGAAATAGTTTTGTCTTTGAGACAATCCTTCTGGGCGCAAGGTTACAGCGCGACGCGGTAGAATTCTCTCAGACTATGCAAAATATTATCGTGGTAGGGGGCGGCGCGGCGGGAATGCTCGCGGCGTGGCGGGCGGCAAAGCTTGGGGCGCGGGTGACGCTATTAGAGAAGAAAAACCGGCTAGGAACTAAGATTCTCATCTCGGGCGGGGGTAAGTGCAACCTCACCCACGCCGGTGCGATGGAGCAGATCCGTCGCCAGTTTCGCACCAATGAGGCGGGCTTTCTGAAGGCCTCGTTCTATCGCTTCACCAACGAGGACTTTTTAGAGCTGCTCACGGGCCAAGGGCTGAAAGTCTACACCCGCCCCGATGGCCGGATTTTTCCGGTGCCGCCCACGGATGCCAAAGATGTGGTCGAGGTTCTGGAGCGCCATGTCCGCGATGCCGGGGTGAAAGTGCGCCTCGACTGCCCCGTGGAGAAGATTCTGGTGGAGGACGGCGCGGTTTCTGGCGTGCAGATTGAGGGCAAAGTCCTTCCTTGCTCGCGCTTGATTGTTGCCGTCGGCGGCTCGTCGTTTCCGGGCACAGGCTGTACGGGCGATGGCTGGAAGTGGCTCGCGGAGCTGGGGCACACGATTGTCAAGCTCACCGCCGCCCTTGCCCCACTCTATCTGGATCCCACGCCGCCCGAGGAGTGGAGCGGGGTCGCGCTGCGTGACTGTGTGCTCCGTGCCCGCAAGCAAAACCCCGACAACAGCACCGGAAAAGAGCGCATGCACTGGCGTGGCGACCTGCTCTTTACCCACAAAGGCGTCTCCGGCCCCACCGCCCTGGGCGTCTCCCGCGAGATCGCTGAGGCTATCCCTGAGAACTCCACGGTCGAGGTGGATCTCTACCCCGACGAGACCTTTGAGCAAGTGAGTGCGCGGCTAATGACCCAGGCCCAGCAGAACCCTAAAAAGACCCTCCTCGGCCTGATCGAAGACGCACCGCTCCCCGAGCGCTTGCGCAAGCCCTTGCTCGAATCCGCCAAGCTCGACCCTGCCGCAAAGTGCGCCCCGCTCACCGCCAAAGACCGCAACCGGCTGGCCAATACGCTCAAAGGCTGGCAAGTAGGCCGCGTCCGCGCCGTCCCACTAGAGCGTGGCGAGGTCGTCGCTGGTGGCGTTGCCTTGGATGAAGTGGATTCCAAAACCATGGAAAGTCGAAAGATCAAGGGCCTCTATCTCTGTGGCGAAGTGCTCGATATCGCAGGCCCCGTCGGAGGCTACAACCTCCAAGCCGCCTGGTCCACCGGCATCGTCGCCGGAGACAGTGTTGCTCAGGAGTGAATCTATGCGTCTGTACCGCTATCTGGGAACTGCGGAGCTACTGGTTGAGACGGCACGCTGGCAGATAAATGCTCTCACTGATTTAGAGGCGTGGCGCAAGTGCGTTTATGGGGACACAGCAACGTTTGTCGTCACTGCCGACGGCACACTCTGGCTGGCAGACCAGCGCTCGGAGCATGTCTCGTGTGCCCGTGGTGCGGATGTCCTAGCAGCGGGTGAGCTGGCTTTTTCGGAGAGCGAGCTGATTGCCGCGACGAATCTCTCCACTGGCTACTGCCCTGAACCTGAATGCTGGGAAGCACTCCAAGCGGTGCTGGATCGTTTGGGAATCACCCACTCAGGCAGCTTCACCATAAGCTATCTCTTCCGACGCTGTGAGCATTGTGGTCAGCGTAACGTGATTAAGGATCGTGTTTTTGAGTGCGGTGTTTGTGGTGTGGCGCTGCCTAAACTCTGGAACTGTGACCCTATGGTGGCTTTGGGAGCCAGCCGATCAGACGAACTATCCAAAAGCTGAGTAGCAGCACGACCAGCACGCCCGCAACAGTATTGATGCGTTTTGTGGAGGGCTGGAGCTTTGGGAAGAAGCGTAGGGCGACAAATCCTGCAAGAATCACAAAGAAAACGGGGCCGAGGGGATGCAGGACGAACGCACGGGAAAGCTCGCCATGGGCGGTGCAGACAAGCGAGCGGGAGATGCCGCAGCCGGGGCAGGGAATATGCGTGAGTGCCTTGATAGGGCAGAGATCGGGGAGCCCGAGGAGCGATTTGTTGTCTGGGCCGGGTGGGGGAACCAGAAAGGCCGCCGCTAAAATCCAGAGCGGCGGCCAGAGAAGAAATTTACCGACGGTTGCCGGCTGCGGCGTAGATTTCATTGAGATCGTTCTGCTGTAAAAACGGGACCACTATCCCAATGCCATAGATGGGGCCTGCGCCGAGAAAGTCCAGCGCCACGTAGAGCCAGCTCTGGTTGCGGGCAGGAAGGCCCACCATGCGCTGCATCCGCTCGATTTTTTGCGCG
>NZ_CBAYMC010000029.1:0-24933 GCF_964826245.1 Armatimonas sp.
GCAAGCTACAAATCTCCCTATTTTGCTCAGTTCCGTAGCCGTCGAAGAAGTGCTGACCGGACTCATGGCAAGCCTGAATCGAGCACGAAGTGGGAAATTTCCTGTCTCTGTGCCTCAGGCTCATGCTAGCCTCATTAATATTATTGAAACACTGAAGCACTTTCCCGTCCTGACCTACTCTGACGATGCCGAAACTGCATTTCGCGGTCTGGGAGCAACCGCCAAGCGTGTCGGTACCCAGGACTGCCGTATCGCCGCGCAGGCAATGGCGCACCACTTAACCGTGGTGACCCGCAATCTCCAGGATTTTGAACGTATTGGCGTGCTGTGTGTGGACTGGACAGTGCAGTGATCTTGGGCACAGAGATTTTGATGATCCCAGGGGTTCCTGAAGAGATTCCAGGGTGGGTGCGCTCTACCCATGATGCGCGACACTGGCTAGCTTGCACGTTTCGCGCTGATGGCTATACGGTTGTGGAAGACCTCGGCCCTGATAATCTGCCGGAGACGCTCTGGAACTACCACTGTAGCCCCTGAGCCACTCACTGCCACGCGGTAGAGGGATTTCACCGTGCCTTTTGTTGCCACTCCTCCCGGCTCTCGTAGCGTATATGTGTAAGCGTAAGGCCCAATGCCGCTGCTTCCGCCGCCACCTCAGCAACCCTGGTGACGTGGAATTCTTGCTGGAGGAGCAAGGGCTCTCCGGAGCGGAGCGCCTCTCGTAGAGCAAGCGTGCTGAAGAACGAAAAATCGGAGAAGCGGCGGACAAACTTGAGCTGTGCGGCGGTGACAGGATGCGTCACTGCGGTGAGCCAGAGTACTCCCACGCTGTCGTAGTAGGAGCGAAACGGGACAATCTCAACCTGCGAGCCGTCGTGCCAGCCTTTTTGGGACTTCCACCAGGTATCGTCGTAGCGGTTTTGGTCGTACTTGGCCTCTAGCGAATAGGGGATGGGTGTTGGGTTGGAAAGGACGTGCTGAATGAAGTCGTCGGGGAGGCGTACAGCATGCATCTCAACATAGTGAGCCAGTAAGGTGTTCCAAGTGTAGTAACCGTCTTCCTGGGCTGCGAGGCTGAGCTGGGCTCCGCAAAGACGGCACCAATCGTAGCTGGAACAAGCCGTCACCTCGCCTGCTTTCAGATACTCTATGACTTTCGTACGAACATCAGCATCTTGGCTCTCATCCACAAAACATGCAGGATTGGGCCAGTCTGGTAAGTCGTCACTCTGCCACAGACCAATCCCCCGTACGGTTTGCATGGCCTATTTTACCTCGCGCCGCCGGTTGGAAACCGGCGTCTGCAATGGCGCAAGCGCCGCAAAGCCCGTGCCGGGCTAGGGAAATTTGTAGCCCGGCACGGGCTTTGCGGCTGAGGGACGAAGCCACGGTTGACGCCCCATTCCATGGGGCGGTCTTTTACCCCGTGCTCTGCATGGCGGCGGCGATTCCGGTGATGGAGAGGAGGATGGCCTCGCGCAGGAGATCGCTCTCGCCTTCTTTTTCCTGGCGCTCCATCAGCGCGACTTGCAACAGTGAGAGCGGCAGGACGGCGGGGTTTCGGAGATGCACGGTGGCGCGGACGACCGGGGCGTGCTCCATGAGCTCGCCGGTCTGGCCTGTGAGCTTCTTGACCCACTCGACCGTGCGGTTGTACTCGCCCTCGATATGGCCGTGGAACTTGTCGCGCAGAGCCGGGTCGTCGCAGCGGTCGGCGTAGAGCTTGGCGGTGGGCAGGTGGGTGCGGGTGAGCTCTAGCTGGGCGTTGTCTACGATAGCCTTGAGAAACGCCCACTCCCGATAGAGGGTCTGGAGCGCTGTCAGCTTTGCCGGATCGTCGCCGATGTACCACTCCAAAGCGCGTCCCAGGCCAAACCAGCCGGGGACGATATAGCGGCTCTGGATCCAGGAGAAGACCCACGGGATCGCCCGCAGGTCATCCACGCTGGCGAGGGCTTTCCCGGAGCGCGAGACGGGGCGTGAGGCGATGGGGAGCTTGCTGATGTGGGCGATGGGCGTGGCCTGGGCGAAAAACGTCCAGAAGCTCGGGTCGTCGTGGACCATGGCGCGGTAGAGCTCGCGGCTCTTCTGAGCCATCTGCGCAAGAACGAGCTTGCCCTCTTCACTCTCTTTGGCCTGGCGCTTGGGGCTGGCGGCCTGAAGCGCGGCATTGACGATCTGCTCCAGGTGGCGGTGGGCAATCGGGGCGAGGCCGTAGCGGAAAGAAATCACTTCTCCTTGTTCGGTGAAGCGGATGCGGCCATCGAAGCTTCCCGGCGGCTGGGCCAAGATCGCTTTGTTGGCACGTCCCCCGCCGCGCCCGACGGTTCCACCGCGTCCGTGAAAGAGCCGTAGCGTGATCCCCGCCTCGTGGCAGACCGTGGCGATCTTTTCTTGGGTCGCTTGCAAGGCCCAGTTCGCGGCAAGAAAGCCCCCATCTTTGCTGGAGTCCGAGTAGCCAAGCATGATCTCCTGAAAGTGTTTTCGGGTCGCCAGATGCGCCTTGTACTCGGGGATCTTGAAGACATCGGCCATGAGATCGCCACAGTGGTGCAGATCATCAATGGTCTCAAAGAGCGGGACAATATCAAGCTCGCTGCCCAGCCCCACTTCTTTCGCCAACAACAGCGGCTCTAGGAGATCGCTTGCGCCATGGGTCATGCTGATGATGTAGCACACGACACTTTTTTCGGAGAGCTCCCGGCGGGCGCGGCGAATGACCTCAAAGACATCCAAAACCTCGCGGGTCTGGGCCGAGAGCGGGGCATCGCGGCTAACCAGAGGCCGCGGCGAGCGTAGCTCCCAGCGCAGAATGGCGACTTTCTCTTCCTCTGAGAGGGCGGCGTAGTTGGCCGTGACCCCGGCGAGGGAGAGAATCTCGGTGACGGCCTTGACATGGACATCGCTGTGCTGGCGGATATCGAGGGGCGCAAGATGAAAGCCAAAGGTGCGGGCCTGTATGAGTAGGTCGGCCACATCGCCTGCGTCCGCCACCGATGCCGCATGGTTGCGGCGCAGCGTGTCTTGGAGCAGAGTCAGGTCAGCCAGAAAGGCATCCGCGCTCTTGTAGGCATGCGGGGCATCGCTGAGGGTCGCCAGCAGGCGCTCTCGCACGCAGATCAGCTTGAGCACATAGGGCTCCCCGATATGGCGCAGGCGGCGGCTCTCCGGAATCGGCACCTCGGCCAGATCGCGCTCGACCGAGGCCAGCAGCGGATCGCCCGGCGCGATGCGCTTCACCGAGAGTGTCAGTGCTTTACGGACACTCTCCACGCGCTCGACAAAGAACTCCAGCGCGATCCGTCGGTGCTCTTTGAGCGTCTCCCAGGTGATCTTTGCCGTCACGTTGGGGTTGCCATCACGATCTCCCCCCACCCACGAGCGGTAGCTCACAAAGACCGGCACCTCGAATGCCTCGCCGGGATAGCTCTCCTCCAGCGCACGCCTTAGATCAGCGTGAAGCCAGGCGACCACTTTGAAGATCGTCCGCTCAAAGAAATACAGCGCGTTGCGGGCCTCTTCAGGCACCGTGATCGGGGTGATGCGGATCTCATCGGTCTGCCAGAGCTCGGTCAGGGCGCGGCGGAGATTTTCATCGGCGCGCACACTCGGGTCGCCCTCCAGCGGCTGGTCTAGGTGCGAGCCATCCGCGGTCTGTGCCCGCAGCGCCAGTCCCTCCGCGACGCGTAGGAGCTTATCGAGCACCGCCCGGCGCCGCGCCTCCGTGGGATGGGCCGTGAGCGTGGGGCAGATCTCGATTTTATGGAGAAGCGTCTGCACCTCGCTCGCACTCAGGCCCTGCTCCTTAAGCTTTTGAATTCCCTCGCGAATAGACTCTGAGCGCGGCTCTCTGCGCCCACGATTGACCCGCACGATCTCTTTTTGCTCCGCCGTGTTGAGAAGCTGAAAGAGCACCGTGACTGCTCGCAGTAGCCGCGCACAGACCGCAGAATCTGTCAGCTCCGGCAGCGCCGCCAGCAGGCCCGAGGGCGTGATATTTTCCGTGTGGGCTGTCTCCATGAGCTTGCGAGAGAGCGCCACAAACGCTGCGCCCTCTTGCTCGGCGAGCACTTCGGAGAAAAGCGCCTCTAAGCGCACGATGTCATCGGAGAGAGGAGCAGGCAGGCCGCAGGCGTGGGGATCGAGTCCGGCTAGGGTGAGAGAGGACATGCGGCTATTGTACCCTGGCTACGTTTCGCCGGGGTTTCAGGGCACTGACTCGTGATCGACGCGCTCGACCGTGACCATAACATCGAGCTTGGTGGCCGCAGGGCCCTTGTAGATACCGCGTACGGGAGCAACATCGCTGTAGTCGCGGCCCGTGTGGGTACGGATGTAGGCATCATTGACCACCATGTCGTTGGTGGGATCGAAGCCGTGCCAGTGACCATCGGGAAGAAGACACTCGACCCAGGCATGTGTGGCATCGTTGCTAACCAGCCCATTGTGCCCGGTGTAGAGATACCCACTGACATAGCGCGCCGGGATTCCCTGGTTCCGGCAGACCGCCAGCATCACCTGCGCGAAGTCTTGGCAAACGCCACGCCGGTAGATAAAGATCTCCTCGATCTTGGTGTGGACATGCGTGCTCCCCGGCTCGTAGCGAAACTCGCGCTTGAGGAGCTTGGTGAGGGCGATTAGAAACGAGGCGGTGCTACAGCTCCGCGCCTCGATCTTCGCCGAGGCCGCGATCTGCTCACACTCGATCTGGATGTAGCGGTCGTTGGGGACGCGCTCGCTGGGGTCCAGAAACTCACAGAAATTGTTGTAGAGGGAGGTCTGTCGGTAGAACGCGGCATCATCGCCGATGAGATCCAGATACGCGAACGGGTTGCTCTTAATGCTCTCCACCTCGGAATCGGCGGTGATCTTTAGGGAGTGGTGGGGCAGTCTATGGCTAAAGTGGTGCACGTGGCCGTCGGGAAGCTCGTAGGTGAAGAGGCGTGTCTCCGGCTCCACGTGTAGCTCAAAGCGGCGGCAGGTCTGCCACGAATCGCTTAGCGGCATGAGACGCAGCTCGTTGTGGCTGTTGCGCACAGGAGCCGGGTAGAGATATTCCGTTGTGTGACGAATGCGATAGATCACAATTTATTTTCCCCCGCCCGTTGGAGGGGCGGGGCTGGAGAGCTAAAGCTGCAAAGGCCATTCCGGCCATCCCGAGTTTACTCGGTATTATGGGCGGCACGCCCTTCGTAGCCGAAGGCTCTCCAGCCATGCCGTTCTAATCGGCGTGGTCTCCAACCGGCAGGACTACTGGTACGAGAGATACGTTTTGGTGATACTACCGCCAATTTCGGTACAGCGCTTCTGGACACTCTGGAGATACTCATGCAAGCCCGAGACAATGATCTCGTCGGCGCGGGCGTAGTTGAGCTCGGCGCGGAGGCGACCGATGAGGCGCTCGGGGTCGCAGGTGGCGGGGCTACTGGGCGATGTTCCACTCACGCGGCGTAGCGCCTCCTCGGTCTGCCCGATACTGTAGCGCACGGATGCGGGAAAGATGGGGTTGAGCACCAGAAAGTCCACCACGCCTGCGGGGTGAATCCCCTCACGGTGGGTCTTGCGGTACATCTCAAAGGCACTCACGGAGCGCAGAACCGAGATCCAGCCGTGAATGTCTGCGGGGCCGCCCACTCCCATGCCGCCCAGCTCGGGCTTTCCGGCGCGGGTGGCAGGGAGCAAGTCGTGGTACTTGACATCTAAGAGGCGCACGGTCTGGTCAGCGCGCTCTAGGAAAGTCCCGACGCGGAGCCAGTCGCGGGTCTCGTTGAGGAGCTGCGTGCGATACGTGATGCCATGAAACAGATGCGCGGCGTTCTTGATCTTAGTGAAAAAAGCATGGGGCGTCCCCGCGAGCGCACGGTCGACGTCCCACTCTTTGAGCTCCAGATAGACCATGTTTAGGCACTCCCAGATCTCCGAGGCCACCATCTCCCGGATCGAGCGGGCGTTTTCCCGGGCATAGGTCAGCGCCGAGACAATCGAGCCGGGATTGTTGGTATCAAAGACAAAGTACTGGATGGCAGTGCGCTCGTTGAGCTGGTCGTGGTGCTTGTGAAAGTCCTCGGCGCAGTCGGCGATAGCAAGAACGGACTCCCAGGCGAGCATGCCCGGAACGCCTTCGAGCGTGGCATGGTAGTGCACGTCTAGCATGCGCGCCGTGGCCTCGGCACGCTCCACATAGCGCCCGATCCAGAAACACGAATCGGCCTCACGACTGAGCATGACGACTTTCCTTTCCTA
Organism: Armatimonas sp.; assembly: GCF_964826245.1. NCBI lineage: Bacteria > Bacillati > Armatimonadota > Armatimonadia > Armatimonadales > Armatimonadaceae > Armatimonas > Armatimonas sp. The sequence continues at coordinate 6,244 of NZ_CBAYMC010000029.1, forward strand.
AGACCCAGGTGTCTTTGCTGCCGCCACCCTGCGACGAGTTCACGACATACGAGCCTTTTTTCAGCGCGACGCGGGTCAGGCCGCCCGGCACGATGGTCACTTTCAAGTCTCTGTCACAGAGCGCGAACGGACGCAGGTCCACGTGGCGGCCCTCGAAGTTTCCCGGCTCCACAAAGGCGGGCGCGCGGGAGAGATGGATCAGCGGCTGGGCGATGTAGTTACGCGGGTTTGCTTTCACCAGCTCGGCAAAGACCTCGCGCTCCGAGAGGCTGGCCTGTGGCCCCATCAGCATGCCGTAGCCCCCTGACTCATTGGCGGCTTTGACCACGAGCTTGTCTAAGTTCGCCAAGATATACGCGCGGTGGCTGTCCTCGAACGCAGGATAGGTGGTGACATTGGGCAAGATCGCCTCTTGATCGAGGTAGTACTTGATAATCTGCGGCACGTAGGCATAGATCACTTTGTCGTCGGCGACTCCCGTGCCAATGGAGTTTGCCAGCGCGACATTGCCCGCGCGGTAGGCATTGACCAGCCCTGCCACACCAAGCTTCGAGTCCGAGCGGAAGAGGAGCGGGTCGAGGAAGTCATCGTCCACGCGGCGGTAGATCACGTCAACACGCTTCAGACCATGTGTCGTCTTCATGGAGACGATATTCTCCTCGACGATCAGATCGCGGCCCTCGACCAGAGGAATCCCCAGCTGCTGCGCCAGATAGGAGTGCTCGTAGTAGGCGCTGTTGTAGACACCGGGCGTCAGAAGCACCACGGTCGGATCATCGCCACGGTGCGCGGGAGCGAGCGCCCGCAGGTTGTTGAGGAGATGCGCGGTGTAGTCGGAGATGGGACGCACTCCCATGTCCTGAAAGAGCTGGGGCATCACCCTGGCAAGAATCGCGCGGTTCTCCAGCATGTAGGAGACCCCCGAGGGCGTTCGGAGGTTGTCTTCGAGGACATAGAACTTGCCATCGGTGTCGCGGATTAAGTCCGTGCCGCAGATGTGTACATAGACCCCACCGGGCGGATCGGCTCCCATAAACTCGCGCCGGAAGTGCGCCGCCCCCATCACCAGTGCCCGAGGGACGACACTATCTTTGAGGATTTTCTGCTCGTGGTAGATATCCCAGAGAAAGAGATTGAGTGCCGTGAGCCGCTGGGTAAGCCCTTTCTCAATCGTCTCCCACTCCCTGGCCGTGAGCACACGCGGCACCAGATCAAAGGGAAACGCCCGCTCCACGCCCCCGTCTGCGCCGTAGACATTAAACGTGATGCCCTGCTGCATCATCAGGGTCTCGGCCAGGCGAGCACGCTGGGCAAATTCGAGGGGCGACATGGACTGTAGATGGGTCACCAGCGCCCGTGAGTGTGTCTGCGGCACGCCGGGTGCCTGCATCAGCTCATCATAAAACCCACCCAGCTCATATGTTTCAAAAAGCGACACGCTCACAGCCCACTTTCTCACGCGATAAGGCGTCATGGGCAACCGTGACCATTCTACGCCTAATTTAGCCGCCCACTGTTTCCGCCAGGTTTCCGAGAGTCCCCTCGATCAGAACGAGGGGACGGGAGAGCTAAAGCTGCGAAGGGCGTGCCGCCCATACCCAATTTTTGGATTTATGGCCCGAAGCGGCCTTCGTAGCCGAAGGCTCTCCAGCACTGCCGTTCCAATCGGCGGTGCTTAGGCGTACTTGGCGGGAACGGCGCGGCCTTTTTGGGCGCTCTGCACCGCCAGGTCGAGGATGTGCACCGGGCGGCGTGCCCACTGTGGGGTGATGATCAGCGCCTCTTTACCCTCCAGTGCCGCCGCAATATTGTTGTAGAACTTCTGGCCCTCACTCGGTGCATTCTTATCCTCACGAATCGTCAGCTCCGTGCCCTCGTGCTTGCGGACAATATAGCGGTCGAAGTGCATGATATACGTGCCCTTCGTCCCCGTGATCTCCAGAACACCCCGCTCGTTTTTCGGGTTGCTGTCGAGATGCGAGACATTGAGCGAGAGCCAGCGGCCATCTTTAAAGCGTGCGGTTAGCTGCGCCTCGTCCTCGTTAACATCGTCGCCGTAGGGGAGCTGATCTTGCCAGAAGCCCGTTTTGGCGTAGCCACTCACTTCGACGAGCTCTGAGGGCTGGAGGATCTGAAGCGCGTACTCTAAGAGATGCACGCCCCAGTCGTAGAGAATCCCGCCGGAGATGCTCCGCTGAGAGCGCCACCACTCACGCGGCTGGCCCCAGCCGCCCATGTGCGCCTCAATTTTATAGACCTCGCCGATCTCGCCGCTGCCGATAACGTCGAGCGCCTTGAGAATATGTCCATCCCAGTGCCGGTTGTGGTAGGTCGAGAGTAAGACATTTTGCTTCTCAGCCTCGGCGATCAGGCGGTCACACTGCGCTGTTGTCACCGTCATGGGCTTCTCAATCACGACCGCTCGCCCCGCCTTGAGGCACTGGAGCGCCAGAGGTGCATGGGTGACGTGGGGCGTGATGACGGTCACCAAGTCCACATCGGTCTTGCTGAGCAGCGACGCCACGCGGGTGTAGGTCTTGATTCCAGGGAAGTCCTGACGAGCCGCTTTAAGTCGCTCTTTGTCCAGATCACACACGGCGGTCGGGATCATTCCCGCCCGCTCCATCTCTCGTAGGTGGTGCCGGCCCATGTTAAATGCCGCTCCATAGCCCACTACCGCAACTTTCTTTGTCATGGCAGAGGGGTTCGCCAGAGAGCTGTCACTTTCCTTCTTGCTTTAAGATGCTGGCCTGTTATGCCAGCATCGGAAGGCTGAGCCGTCGTGGGTCTTCGAGGAGCATCCGGCTGTCGTCGCGCTCGATAACGTTGTAGAGAGGGTCGCGCTCCACGGGGTCGCGGCCTGCCTCCACGATCATCTGCACGAGCTGGCGCTGACTGAGGTTCTGCTGCTCGTTTTCGTCGTCAATCTCGTGGGTGATGACATACTCCACAATCGTGCCATCAATATCGTCGGCTCCGTACCACTGCGCGGTCTGGGCCACGGGAGGGGTGATCATCATCCAGAAGGCCTTGATGTGAGGGAAGTTATCCAGCATCAGCCGCCCGATAGCGATGGCCTTGAGATCCAGATAGCCCGTGGTGCTGGGAATATGAGAGAGCTTGGTGCCCTTGCTAGAGAATGCCAGTGGGATAAAGGTCAAGAAGCCATTGGTCTCATCTTGAGCCTCGCGGAGCTTCATCATGTGGACAACACGCTCTTCCAGCGTCTCGATATGCCCGTAGAGCATCGTGGCGTTGGTATGCAGGCCTGCGCGATGCGCCGTCTTGGCCGTCTCCAGCCACTCCGCCGCCGTCTCCTTGCGCTCGAAGATGGCATCGTGGACACGATCCGTGAGAATCTCCGCTCCCCCACCGGGTAGGCTACAGAGCCCATGCGCCTTGAGTTCAAGGAGCATCTCGGTCATGGGTTTCTGCGCCAACGTTTGAATATGAAGCAGCTCGACCATCGTGAAGGCTTTGATGTGCGCCTCGGGGCGGGTGGCTTTGACGGTATCAAGCAGCTCCAGATAGTAGGAGTACGGAAGCTTTTTATTGATCCCTGCCACCATGTGAATCTCGGTGACGGGCAGGTGCTTGGTGCGCTCTAGCTTCTCCCGCACCTGATCCATGCTCATGGTATAGGCCGCGGGGCCACCTTTCTGAGCATAGAACGAGCAGAACTTACAGCCCTTGTTGCAGAGATTGGTGTAGTTGATGTGCTGGTTGCGGACGTAGTAGGTATCGTTGCCGTTCTTGGCCTCGCGGACGATATTGGCCAGTGCACCAATCGCCGTGAGATCGTCTGACTTCCACAGCGTGAGCCCGTCGTCGAAGGAGAGCCGCTTGCCCTCCATCACCTTATCGTAGATCGGGGAAAGCTCTCCCGTTCGGAGATACTGGTGCATAAAACTTGACGTTGCCATCGGTTTACCTAACTTAAAAATCGGCCTGACTAGAATTTGTGAACTTGTTCACAAATTCTATCGCCGGTGTGAAAGACTGTCAAGCGAGTGTTCTACTTGGATTTGATCACCAGCGTTTTGATCTCAAAAGGCCGGTACGGGAACGTGAGTGAGCTGCCTTTAAAAGGCACGGGCACAGGCTCTTGCTCCAGGCTGTTGGTCTCGTAGGCCGCCGCAATCTCAAACCCAAACGTGAGGGTTGCCTCGCCACGGGTTTGGAGCGCTTCGTAGAGACGCACGACCAGAGAGCTACTGTCGGCTTCGGCGCACTTGACAGTCTCGATAATGATCCCCTGGTCGTCTACGGAGACAAAGTCGTAGCGGGGGGGAAGCGCGGCCTTGGGATTTTTCGGGGCAAAGCGGGCGAGGAGCGGGTAGCTGAGGGCATGGGCTTCGTCGACGGTTTCGCTCCGCCAGTCGCCGGTGTGGGGGAGAACGGCGTAGGTGAAGTGATGCAAGCCTTGGTCGGCGTCGGGATCGGGGTAGATACCGGACTTGATGAGGGTGAGCGAGAGCGTGTTCTCGCGGGCATCGTAGCCATATTTTGTGTCCGAGAGAATACTGACGCCAAAGTCGCCCTCGGAGATGTCGGCCCACTTGTGGCCACAGACCTCGAACTTGGCGGCGTCCCAGCTGGTATTGCGGTGCGTCGGCCGCTCGATCGCGCCAAAGGGAATCTCGTAGGTGGCGCGGCTGGCGAGCACGGTGGCGGGGACATGTGCCTTGAGCAGGGTCTGGTGCTCGTGCCAGTCGATCTCCGTGACCAGCTCGACACGGGCAGAGTGCGCCCAGAGCTGGATGCGCTGGGTGATTTTGGAGCTACGGAACTGGCGCTCGACCAAGATACTGGCACGGACCGGGCCGTTTTCGATCACCTCAAAGCGCGTCACCGTGGCTTCGTCGGCGAGGGGGCAGGGCTTGTCGCGGTAGCTGGCGTCTATGTTCCAGGCATCGTAGGCGGCGGGCTTGTCCTCGTACGCGACCAGCATCGCGGGGGCAGCGAGGGCCTCGCGTTCACCGTCTTCGGTCTTGTGGACGACTGAGGCGAGCTCGCCGTACTGATTGAGCGTCACTCGGACAAAGTCATTTTCCAGGATATTGTCCTCGGCGACTACCGTGCTCTCATCGGCGGGGGCATCGGTGCGACCCAGGCCAATGGTCTGGTAGCCGAGGGGCTCGACATCCAGAAGCGTGACGACATATTCACGCTCCTTGCCAACCATTCGCAGGAACTGACTACTGAGTGGCTCGCCCTCTGAGTCGGTGAAGAGGACACGCCCCTTGCGCACCAGATCACCGGGGAGCCGAACATAGAACGCATCGCCGGGCCGGAGCGTGTCGGTGGGGTTGAAGACAATCACCGAGTCTGTGGGCGTGGCGATATTCTGGGAGATTTCTGTCAGCGCCGCGTCTTGGAGGGCGAGGGCACCGGAAACGACCTCACCCAGCTCGTGCTCGGCTTGCTCCACGGCAGGGCGGATACAGGTGCCGGGGAGGATATCGTGGAACTGGTTGAGCAGCAGCGTCTCCCAGAGTGCGTCGAGGGTAAGTTTTGGATAGGGCGCTCCCAGCTGTGTCTGGGCCAGCGCGGCAAATAGCTCAGCGCTCCGAAGCGCGCGCTCGGCGCTGCGGTTTCCCTGCTTAATACGCCCCTGCGAGGTGTACGTCCCCCGATGGTTCTCTAAGTACAGCTCGCCGCTCCAGAGGGGCAGATTCGTCTTGGGGAGCCGCGCGAAAAACGCATCCGCGCGGTCAAAGCCACACGAGCCAAGACCCGCAATGCTCTTGAGGCGCCGCGCCACTTCCAGCATCCGACGGGTCACTCCCCCACCGCCATCACCGTGCCCGACTGCATGGCAGATCTCTTGATGGAGATCTTTGTTCTGGTAGCGCTCCCAGCCACGGCGCAGCTCGTAGGGCGTAAGCTGACCGTTGTAGGTAGAGATTTCCTGATTCAGCCCACGGTGGAACTCAGGGGCCGTGAGAAACTGGGTCACCACCTCGGTGCCATCGATGCCGCGCCAGCGAAACGTGTCGTGGGGCATGCGGTTGGTGTCCGACCAGGCGATCTTCGACGTCAGAAAATACTCGAGCCCACAGGACTTCATCAGCTGGGGCAGCGACGCGCTGTAGCCAAAGACATCGGGGAGCCAGAGGATCTTGGTGGTGACGCCGAACTCCTGCTCAAAGAACCGATTGCCAAAGAGCACTTGCCGGATCAGCGACTCCCCCGACGCGAGGTTGCAGTCGGCCTCCACCCACATTCCGCCTGTCGGTTCCCAGCGCCCCTCCGCGACACGGGCTTTGATTTGGGTATACAACTCGGGATAGAGCGCCTTGCACCAGGCATAGAGCTGCGGCTGGGACTGGGTGAAGACAAACTCGGGGAACTCCTGCATCAGGCGCAGGGCCGTTGCAAATGTCCGCCCCACTTTCTGCTTCGTGTTAGGGATTGCCCAGAGATAGGCCAGATCAATGTGCGAGTGTCCCAGCAGTGTGACATGCGGCTCACCGACCGAGGCTGCCTGGGCGAAAAATGCTCCCAGCACTGCGCGAGACTCTGCGACGGTGCTTGCCTGCATCGCCTGCTCTATCGCTAAGCGTAGATGTTCATCCTTAAGAACTCCCAGTAACTCAACTGCCGTGAGGGCATCGTAGTAGAGTCCCTCGGCCTCTCTATCAATCAGCAAAAGCTCTGCGGTTTGTAGGGTCGCCTCGCCGCCGCGCGAGGGGCTGTAGCAAGAAATCTCCAGTGTGTGGCTCTCGCCACCAGTGGCTGTTTCGTGCAGAAGCACATCCCCGTGGTTGTAGTCTAGCGCTTGCCAGAGCGTGCCATCCACCGAGAGCAGTGGCTCGCAGCCCGGCAGCTCAAACCACAGCCCGACTCGCTCACCTGCCCACTCAGAGGGAATCGTGACACTCGCCCGGAGCCAGCACTCTTCTTCGGCCGCGGTCCAGGAGAAACCCATCGCCACGGCTTGCGTCTGCCCACCACGCTCAAAGGCCCAGTGGGTGATCGGAAGGCGCCGGGAAAAGACGGAGTGCTCGCAGGCGGATAGCCACTGCTGCACCCACTCAGGGGTCGGGGGAGGAATCATCGGCTCATTTTACCCCCTCGATTAGAACAAGGGGGCTGGAGAGCGTCGTACCTCCGCTACAAAGGGCGTGCCGCCCCTACCGAACTATGGCCGGAACGGCCTTTGCAGCGCGAAGCGCTCTCCAGTCCCGCCCCTCCAACGGGCGGGATTACTCGGGTTCGTGCTGAAAGACGTCATCTAAGGACTTGCCAAAGACCGCGGCGATGCGAAAGGCCAGCTCAAGAGTCGGGGAGTACTTGGCGGCCTCAATGGCGATCAAGGTCTGGCGTGTGACGCCCACTTTCTCGGCAAGCGCCTGCTGGGTCAGCTCGCCGTTCTCGAAGCGCAGCTTGCGGATATTGTTGCGAATCGGCATTTTCTAATACCCCCTCCGAATCAGCTCGCCCCGGCTGGCAAGCTGCGCGATAAACGTAAAGTACGGGATAAACACCACGCCTGTGGTGACCAAGCAGGCCCACGCACTCTTCTCACGAAACGACATATCCATCGAAAGTAACCTCCGTGATTAATGTACGTTTTATTTTACTATTTGTCAAATATTTTTTACATCTAGACTTCGGATAAACTAGAGACGACATGACTATTGAGCAGGCACTAACGGTCTTTGTGGAGGGGTTTTGCTTCTCGCGCAGCCTGACCCACTCCTATCGTGCGGAGCGGCTGAATGAGAATCTCTGGCGGCTCTTTGATGCGCCGCGCCACCGCGCCAGCGACAGCTACCGCAACGAGGAGTTTATTGCCTGGGAGCTGCCGCCCACGGAAGCTGACCGCCTTGCTCGTGCCCATGCGCAGGGGAAGTTTATGGTCTGCTATCTCGTTCCTACGGGCACCGATGACAAGCCGATGCGGGCGGCGTTCAAGGCGCTGGGCTACCGCCTCGGCTCCACGGAGCCCTTCTTTGCCCACGATCTGGCGACGCTTCCCACGCCCCCGATACCCTTTCCGATTGTCCGCGTCGAGACCGTGGAGCAAGCGGAGGCGCTCAATAAAACCGCCGGACGCAAGCAGCTTCTCCCGGAGCTTCTCGCACAAGATCCCCCCCCGATGCGAGTCTACACCGCCCTAGACGAGGCCGTGCCTCAGATTATCGGCTGGGTGACCAGTATCGCGGCGGCAGGCTGCGGCTGGTGCCATAGTATGTTCGTGCTGACAGCCTACCGTCGCCAAGGAATCGCCCGCGCTCTGCTGGCCCGAATGCTCACCGATGATAAAGCCGCCGGTGCCAGGGCGAATGTGCTTCTTGCGAGCCACAGCGGTGCCCTGCTCTACCCCACCGTCGGCTACCAGCAGCTCGGGACGCTCTACCTCTACACCCCGCCACGTGGGTAGGTGGCAGACGAGATAAGTTGCGACTTAAAGCCCTGCATCGAAGAGGGCTTGGGTATCCAAGATAAACCCTGGTAGCTCCGGGGAGCAGTCTAGCATAGCAGGGTTGCTGAGAACTTGGGCAGCTTGCCCGAGCCGATAGACATGGTTAAGTACGCCGTGAGCAGGGCATTCTGCGCCCCGGTTGATCCTTTGGTGGGCATCTCAATCACCAGCTCCCCGTGTGCCGTCCGCTCTATCCGCTAGTCTTTGTTGTCGTCACAAAACAGCCCAAAATCGTGCTTGTCGGTCAAGTCCAGCCCCCCACGTAGCCGAAGGTGCTGCCCCGTCTGACCGAAAGGGAAGAGTAAGAACTGTGGCTCCGCAGTAAGTGCCGACATAGCGCTATTTTATCAGTTTGCCTTTTCCATTGCCTCTGCGAATCGTGCGGTCATCGTAGGGTCGGGGTGGTAGGTTTCGACGGGGAACGAGGCGCGGACGATGCTTCTGAGCTCGGCCAGATCGGCGATGAGGCCTTGGGCGCGGGCTTGGAGCAGTAGGTTTCCGATGGCAGTGGCCTCGACGGGGCCTGCAATCACGGTGCAGCCCGTGGCGTCGGCGGCGATCTGGTTGAGCAGGCGGTTCTGGGAGCCACCGCCGACGATATGAAGCGTCGTGATCTTACGGCCCGTGAGGCGCTCCAGCATCTGGAGCGTGATGCGGTACTTGAGCCCCAGCGAGTCCAGGCAGCAACGGATCGTCGCACCAACGCCCTCGGGCGGGGTCTGGCCGGTGGCGATGCAGAGCTCGCGGATGGCCTTGGGCATGTCGTCGGGAGCGTAGAGGCTGGGATGATCGGGGTCGATCAGCGCGGCCAGCGGCTCGGCATCTCCGGCGAGGCGCGTGAGCTGGTCGTAGCTGCGCTCGGAGCCGAGGCGGGCGTAGGCGCGGCGGCACTCCTGCACCAGCCAGAGCCCCCCGATATTTTTCAGCAGGCGAATCGTGCTCAAGACCCCACCCTCGTTGGTCACATTGGCCGCCTCGGCGTCGGCGGTGAGAATCGGCGCGGGAATCTCCAGCCCCATCAGCGACCAGGTGCCCGACGACAGATAGGCCCAGCTCTCGCCGGGTTCGGCAGGGACGGCGGCGACAGCACAGGCCGTATCGTGGCCGCCGGGGGCGAGCACGGGGATGCCGGTAGTGAACTCGTGACCGTAGGCGCTGCCATCGGGGACGACGGGGCCAAGCAGGTGCATCGGCAAGTTCAGCGGCGCAAGGACATCGGTGGCCCACTCCCGCGTGGTGGCATTGAGCATCTGGCTGGTGCTGGCAATCGCGTACTCGATCTGCGCCGTACCTGTCAGAAGATAGTGCAGCAAGTCCGGCATGAAGAGCAGCTTTGCGCTCGCCTCCACCAGCTTGGGCTCCTGCTCGGCCAGCGCCGCGACCTGAAAGAGGGTGTTGAGCGCCATGCTCTGGATGCCCACTTTCGCAAAGATCTCCGCCTTGGGGACTTTCGCGTAGAGCTTTGCCTCGCCGCCGACCGTGCGCGGGTCGCGGTAGTGAACGGGCAGTGCTACCAGCTCGCCACGCGGCCCGAGCAGACCAAAGTCCACGCCCCAGGTGTCAATACCGAGGCTAGAGACCGTCCCGCCCTCAGCGGCTTTCTTAATCGCGGTTTGCAGCTCCACCAGAAACCCCGGGAGGTTCCAGTGCAGGTGCGCCCCGAGCTTGATCCCGCCGGTGGGAAACCGATGAACCTCTTCTAAAGAGAGCTTGCCGCTGTCCGAGAGCGTACCCACCACACCACGTCCGCTCTCCGCGCCTAAATCCAGTGCCAGAATCCGTGCCATAGCGCTACTATACCCGGTACAATCCCTGCGTGAAAATTGCCCTTGCTCCGCTCGATGAGCGCCCCGTCAACACGCGTTATCCGTCTCAGATCGCCGCCATTGTGGGGGCGGAGATCGCCCTGCCGCCGCTAGAGATTCGTGGCTCGGCGCGCACCCCTGCCGATACGGCTGCCGTGGCGGCGTGGCTGACGGAGCAGGCGGGTGTCTGCGATGGGATTGTGGCGTCGGTGGAGTATTTAGCCTGGGGCAATCTGATCAGCTCGCGGATCTCTAGCGAGACCACGGCGGAGGGGCTGGCGCGGCTCGCGCCGCTGGTGCAGGCTCACGAAAACGGGGCGCTGGTCTATGCTTTTGTGCTGATCACGCGCGTCGCCAATGCCAATGACTGCGTGGAGGAGCCGCTCTGGTGGAAGACCTACGGGACGCGCTGCTACGCCCTCTCCCAGCTTTTACATAAACAAACGGTTGGGGCGCTGGAGCCCGGCGAGGCGGAGAAGATCGCGGCGATCCGGGCGGAGGTTCCGAGCGAGCATGTCCGTGAGTTTCTGACCCGCCGCGAGCGCAACCACGCACTGAATCTCAGCGTGCTCAATCTTCTCGCCAGCGAGAAACTCTCGTTTTTATTGATTACCTCGGATGACACGTCGGCGTGGGGCCTGCCGAGTCGGGAGAAAGCCTGGCTGGAGAGCTGGGCGGACTTGCTCGATGTACGGGATAGGATGATGATCCACCCCGGCGCGGATGAAGTCGGCTCGGCGCTGACGGCGCGGCTACTCTGCGAGAAGCGGGGGCGACGTCCGCGCATCTTCCCGCTCTACGCCCTCCCCGGTGACGAAGCGATTATCGCACCCTACGAAGACCGCGCGGTGCGGCTCACGGTCGAGGGGCAGATCGGGGCGTGTGGCGGGACTCTGGCAAGCTCTGCCGAAGATGCGGATCTCATTCTTGGCGTGCTCACGCCCTCGCCGCGCCGCACCGAGTGGCGTGCCGACTTCGCCGACGCCGAGCGCGAGGCCCGCCAGAGCGCCTACGAGGCGTTTTTCGCAGAGCTGGGTACATTCCAAAACTCTGGAAAACTGGTTGCACTGGGCGATGTGGCCTATCCCAACGGGGCCGACCCGCTCGGCATTGAGCTCCTTTTTGCCGAAAACTCGCCTTGTGCTCCCGCCAAGCTCGCCAGCTTTGGGGCGTGGAACACCGCGGGCAACACCCTCGGCACCACCGTCGCTCAGGCCGTCGCGCTCTGGCTTGCGGGAGACAAGGCCGATGCCCACGCGCAGAACATCGCCCTAACCCATCACTTTTTAGAAGGCTGGGGCTACCAGACCGAGGTTCGCCGCGAGGCTCGTGCCAAGAATGTGGAGCAGGGCTGGCACTACGATCCGGCCACACCAGAGCAAGTTCTTTTTACCTGCCAGAGCATCGAATCGGGGCTGCAAGTCCGCCTCGCACAGCTCCAGAAACGCGGCGTCGGGGTGGGCCTCACGCTCGTCCCTGGCTCCGTGACGCTTCCCTGGAGCCGCACGTTTGAGTGTGACTTTGAGCTTGCTTGAAGTGGTATCCTGAAGCCAATGACTATCCGTGCCCTCTTTTTCGGCCACTACCGCGATATTGTCTCTTCTGGTGAGCGGGAGCTGACGCTCGATGCACCCGCCACGGTCGCTGATGCCGCTGCCGCGCTGGCAACGTCGGAGCCGCGCCTCGCCGATCTCCTGAGCCGCACGCGTGTGGCGGTGGGAGCGGACTTTGCGACCGCCGAGACCCTACTCAAAGACGGCGACGAGCTGGCATTTCTCCCCCCGATGAGTGGAGGGTAGACAGGCGTCATGGTGCTTTTAACGACCGAGCCGCTTCAGCCACAACAAGCCGTGGATGCCGTGATGACCGACTCCGATGGCGCGTACGTGCAGTTTGTGGGCGTGGTGCGGGACCACTCAAAGGGCCGGAGCGTGACGGGTCTGGAGTACCAGGTCTATGCACCGATGGCGACGGCGCAGATGGAGAAACTCGTCGCCGAAGTGAAGACGCGCTGGGGGCTGGCCTGCGCGATCCTCCACCGCTACGGCTTTATTCCGGTGGGCGAGATGGCGGTTGTGGTCTGCGTGGCAAGTTCGCATAGAGCCGAGGCATTTGAGGCGTGCCGCTGGGCGATTGACGCCTTAAAAAACGATGTCCCGATCTGGAAGAAAGAGTTCTGCCCCGACGGGACGTTCTGGATCGAGGGTGATGAGGCGATCATGGCACAATGAGCGTGGTGACCATTCGCCCCATGGTGGGTTCGGACATCGAGACCGTCGCGCGGATCGAGCGGCAGTCGTTTACCAGCAACTGGACCACGTCGGCGTGGATCAATGAGCTCTCCAACCCCTTTGCGATCTATCTCGTGGCGGAGATTGAGGGCCAGGTCGTCGGGCACTGTGGCTTTCACTTGGTCATGGACGAGGCCCATATCACCACGCTCGCCGTCGCCGAGACCTGGCGCAACCAGAAGCTCGGGGAGCGGCTTTTAATCGGCTTGCTGGAGGCCGCACAAGCACGCGGCGCAACGTCGGCAACCCTCGAGGTGCGCAGGAGCAATGCCCCTGCACAACACCTCTACCACAAATACAACTTCGCCTGGGAAGGCACCCGCAAAGGCTAGTACGACGGCGAGGACGGCGATATTCTCTGGGTGCGCCACATGGAAGACGCGGCTTGGAAAAAACGCTTCACCGAGAACCGAGCGAGGCTAATGGCATCCCCCAGTGCATCAGGGTAACCACCCCATCAGTACGCTGATATTGTTTGTCTTGGTGGCAGCTTTGGCAACGGGCTAGCTTCCCACGCTCCAAAATGCGCTCCGCCTTACCATCCAGCACCAGAAACTCCCAGTCATAGCACGAGGGGTTGTAGCCTTTCTCGCGCTTCACCATCGCGGTGAGTAGCTCTGGCGTTCCCGTGCCTCTGGGATTATCGAATTTTTCTTTGGTAAAGACCGTACCAACCGGAAAAGGAGCTGGATGTGACCATCGCTTATCGGCAAAGCGTTGCATTTCTCCATTGGAGTAAGCCGCCGGGTGCTTTTTAGAATATTGCTGACATTCTTGCTCCAAGCGTTTCAGAGCCTGCTGGTAGCGCTGTGTGGCGGCTTGTCCTGTTGGATTGACATGGACTTGGGCATACTTAAAGAAATGTGGATCTTTTTCTTTGACTGCAATCTCTCTGTGAAGCGTGTAGGCACAAAGCTGACTCGTGAGATTCTCCATCTTAATCGGCTGTTTCAGAAGTGCCTTGCCACTCTTGTAGCCTTTCACAGGGTTAGGAGTGCTCTGTGCCAGCAAGGGGAGGGCTAGTGCCAGCAGTGGTACCAGCCCCCAGAGGTATTTTGCGTTCATGCCCTACTTTACCGACTTTTGCCAGGCAATGCTTTCCTTGAGATAGTCCCGGAGCTTCTCGAACTCCTCAACGCCCACCAGAGTCACTTTGAGCTGGCGGTTGGCGACGGCAAACGACTGGCCTCTTAGCAACTTGCCCGACGAGTAGATTGAGAACTCCTGGCGCTTGCCCACCACGCCCATCTCCAGTGTACAGTCCTCAGCGAGGGCATAGCTATAGCTGACGAGGCCTTGGTCTTTGCCCTGAATCTCGCGATACTTTGCAATCGTGGCATCCAGGAACTTGACGAGGCCATCCACTTCTTTGCTGTCCAGATACGCCGACGAGGTGTAGATTCCGACGGCATCAGTGCGGCCTCCGAGGAAGATCTCGCCGCTGTTATCAGCCTTGGTGTCTTGGAAGTAGAGATAGACGCCGTCTTTACGCTCCTGTCCCGCCTCGGCATCCACCGAAATCGCAGTGGCATTGGCCCAGCTCCGACCACGACCGCTAATTCGAACGGGAGCCATGCGGCGCACGGTTGAGGCACCCGGCGCTTCCAGACGCGCGCGGAGCTCGGAGGTATCCGCATGAACCCGAGTGGCGAGAAGTGGCAGCGAGAGAGCGGCCAATACAAAGAGAGTTTGTTTTTTCATACCCTAAGAAACGCCCCTGTTGCTTGGGGTGTGACAGAATCCTACTTCGCTTTTTTTGCGTAGCCGGGAAATTTCCGTCTATTGACCTTCTGCAAAGGTGCAAGGCGCCAGAGCTCCGCATAAAACGGGGATGCGGCAATGGTCGAGCCGGAACCAATGTCTCCCTGCTTGGTGCCTTTTGGGGGGAAGCAGTAGAGATGCAGCCCTATCGGAGCACCTTTAGGACCGAGCGACATGGTTTTCCAGTCGAGCGAGAGTCCTCCTGGCTTCATGGCTTTTAGAACCGGGCTAGGTGCTTTTTCTTATCTCACTTCAGCACTTCCGCGTGGGGGCCGAGGCTTCCAAACTTTGCCAGCGTCTTGAGATACTCGTCGGGCAGGCCAATATCCCAGCGCTCGCCGGAGAGCAAGAGAGCGCGGTAGTGGGCGGGGTTGCGCTTCCAGAGCAGCTCTTGGCCGCTGGTGAGCTGGAACTCGTTCTTGACCCGTGTGTTGGTGGCGATCAGCTCCCCGAGGCAGTCAAAGATCTCGGCGGTGAAAAGATGAATCCCAAAGTGCCCCAGATAGGTATCATCTTCCAGCCCCTCGGTCTTGAGGACTTGAACCTCGGCGACAGTCGGCTTCTCTTGCAGCGCGAGAATCTCGTAGAGGCCCGGAGTCTGAGTTGCCTGCCCTTTGATAATGCCGGTGACACTCACGCCGCTCTCGGGCTCGACACGGACGCCCGTCACGGAGCCACCGGAGGCTTCTCCCGCCGCCAGCATCTGGCCCAGCGGGTCACCCGTGTAGACATGGTCGCCCAGAAGCAGCAAGATTGGCTCGCCGCCCGCAAAGTCTTTGGCCTGGTAGACCGCATGGCCAAAGCCCTCAGGAGACGGCTGCTCCACGTAGGAGATGCGCTCCGCCAGACGTGCCAGCTTCTCGCCCTCGGCCAACAGCCAGTCTTTTCCAGCAAACACAGACCGCTCATCGTCGGTGAAGGCGCGGAAGTGCTCGCGAAACGCCTGTCCGCCGCCGTTTTCGACAACGATGCAGATCTCTTCAATACCGGCGGCCACACAAGCCTCGGCAATCATCTGGATGGTCGGCTTGACTAATCCATCTGTATCAATCAGCGGAAGCATCTCTTTTTGGATCGCGCGAGTGGCGGGAAACATGCGGGTTCCGCGTCCGGCTGCCGTGATAACGGCTTTTCTGGTTTTCATAGCTGGCCCGTGATCTCCACCTCTAGCGGGCCTTCTTCTGCCATGCCCTCAACAACGGCGGCGATCGTGCCCTTTTTAGAGACGATGAAGGTGGTCGGAATGGCTTTCACACCACCGTAGCTCTCGATTACCTCGGGCGTGGCAAGGATAGTGGGCCAGAGAATCTGGTGCTCGGCGGTGTACTTGGCGATCTTGGGAAGCTCGTCATTGACCGCAAGTCCGATAAAAACGACCTCTTTATCGCGGTACTTTTTCTCTAGTTTGATAAAGCCTGGCATCTCCGCACGGCAGGGTCCACACCAGGTCGCCCAGAAGTTCACGACAACGACTTTGCCCTTGTAGTCCGAGAGGTGAATCTCTTTGCCCTCTGCCGTTTTCCCAGAGAACTCTGCCGCAGGCTGACCCACAAAGCCGCTTTTATGGTAGTCCGGGTTGCCTGGCGTGGTGACCAACTGGAGTCCGGCTAAGATCACGACGGCGACGATGCCGTAAAAAACAATCGGGGGAATCTGAAGCTTCATCAAAATCTCCCCCCTCCTCCCAGTATTGGGAGGAGGGGCAGGGGGAGGAGGGTTTCATGCCGAAGGCGAGACTCGAACTCGCACGGGTTGCCCCACACGCTTTTGAGGCGCGCATGTCTACCATTTCATCACTCCGGCTCACGAGTAGCAATCGCTACGGGGGGCATTATATCATCCCCACTGTGCCTCTTGGTAGAGCCGCTCGACAAGGGCAATGGTGGGAAGGGCTGTGGCACCGTCGTAGAGATCCGAGGCGGTATCGGCATCGAAGCGACGGCCGGAGCGCAGCGCTGTCAGAAAGGCGATATCGGGAGTTGGGATTCGGTAGAAGGCGGGGTCGGGCGTCTCTTGTGGGGAGCCTTCTTGCTTGAGATAGAGCTCCGCAGGCGCTCCCTCACGCTGGCACCAGCCCGCCGTCCCTCGCTCCCCCACAACCAAAATTCGCTCTAGGGTCTCGGGGGCATCGCCCAGAAGTGTCAGCTCTGCTCTAGCCCCACTCCGAAACTGCAAGCGCACCGAGGCACAGACATCCACGGCGGCGGAGCCTGCTCGGTAGAGGTCGGCATGGGCCGCACTCACGGCTTCGGGGATTAGGCGCAGGGTCAGGTCTAGCACAGACGCTCCCGCATCGCGCAAAAAGCCACCGCCCTCATTCTCCTGCATCCGCCACGTGCGCCCGTGTGCCTGAAGCCAGGGCTGGCAGCGTAGCACAGAGACAAAGCGCACCGGCCCGATCTTGCCCACTGTGGATTGAAGAAACCGAGCATGACCCCGTGCGCGGCGTGTGTAGGAGACAAAGAGCGCAAGATTCTTCTCTCTTGCTTTCTGCACCAGCGCCACTCCCGTCTCGTGATGGGTGACAAACGGTTTCTCACAGAGGACGTGAACGCCTGCATCTAGTGCCGCCTCGATCTGGCTGGCGTGACGGGCATGGGGCGTGCACAGAACAATGGCCTCTACCTCGCCCGACGCCAACAAATCTTGCTCCGAGCGAAAGAGCAGAGGGCGCTGGGGGAGTAGGCGTGCCATGCGCGAGAGTGCCTCGGCATCCGGGTCACAGATGGCGACAATCTGCCCGCCCTCCGCAACGAGGCGCTCCGCATGTACCGCTCCGACCGTTCCACAGCCCGCGAGCGCCAGCCTAGGCTCTGCCACTAAAGCCCTAGCTCCCGCAGGGCGCTTCGGATTAGAGTCGCAGCACTTTCGGGCGTGTCGGCCACAGGAGAAGGAGCGAGGATCTCGCACGCAATGTAGCCCCCATAGCCCGCTCGCTTCAGTCCGCTGAGAAAACTTGCCAGATCAATCTCTCCGGTGCCCGGGACAACACGCTGGCCGTCTTTTGCGCCTTCGGGCCCCACGCCTTTGGGGGCGTCGTTGATGTGCACATGCACGATCTGGCTGTCGGCGAGTGCCGCAAGCTCGGCGTCCGTAACTCCCGTGGTGTAGCAATGATAAGAGTCCACCAGCAGGCCGATATTGCTCAGCCCAATCTCCGCGATGAGCTCTAGAGTCTGGGGCATTGTCCAGACGGTCGGGTTGGGGCCCATCTGATTCTCGCCACCTGCCCTTAAGTGATGTGGCCCGACCCACTCTAGCCCGAAGCGCACGCCGTAGTCCGCAAAGACCTTCCCAATCTCACGAAAGCGTGCCACCGAGCGCGAGCGCCACTGCGAAGAATCCTCGCTGGTGGAGCTGGGCATCCAGGTGCAGCACCGCTCACAGCCAAGCTGCTGGGCCAGCGCGGCTCTCTCCGCGAGAGTCTCCATGCCACTCGCAAACGCCGCATCGTCTCTGCGCCACTCGACTTCGAGACCAAATGTCGCCGGCAAAACCCCCAGTGTGAGAAATTTCTCACTCAGCGCCGTTGCCCCTCCGAGCTCGTCGGCAAGGCGCTGGGCGCTACTGATGCCAAAGTCAATTCCCGAGTAGCCAGAGCGCGCTGCCAGCTCCGCAAACTCCAGCAGGCTCAGCTTGCCCGCTCCCAGTCCTGCGCCACAGAGTGAAAGTTGCATGGCTTTTGATTCGGCAAAGTATGCTACAATCCCTCTATGCCACGTATTGAAAACACAATTCTCATTCGGAAGGGCCGCGACACCGCGGTTATGGTTGCCCGTGATAATGAAGCCTTTCCGCAGTTCATGGACGATGTTGAGTCCGTGACCGTTTTAACTCGTTCAGACGATCTTAAAACCGTGGTGAGTGAGTGGGTGGGGATTGTCCCGAAGCTCAAGAAGCGAATCACCTGGGCCGAGGAAGATGTCTGGGATCCAGATCAAGGGATCTTGAACTTCAAGCAAATCAGCGGGGACTTCGATGAGTTCCATGGTACCTGGACCTTTACGGAGATCGAGCCAGGGCTGACCAAGTTTGACTCCGTGCTTGTCTACCGGCTGGAAATCCCGCTCGTCGGAGCGCTGATCAACGCGATTATCCACAAGACCATGCAAAACAATGTGGAGGCCACCCAGCAAGCCATCAAGAAGCGCTGCGAAAGCAGCGTGTAGAGCCGCGTGACCCTCCCCGACGACTACACCTTCGATGTGCCCGCCGCACAGCGCCAGCTTGCCGCTCTGGCCCTCAAAGACCCGGAGGCACCGCTGCTCTTGACACTGGCTCAGCTGGGCGCCGGAGGCTTGGAGGCCGAGTCGGACATTCGGCTTAAGGCCACCGAAGCCGCCGCGCTTCTAGAGCAAGTCGGTGAAGACCAGCGCATCACAGGCAAGCCGATCTATGTTCT
>NZ_CBAYMC010000030.1:0-24903 GCF_964826245.1 Armatimonas sp.
CTTGTAACGCGCAAAGATAGTAATCAGTGAGCCATAGACCAAGCAAGCCGTAGAGACGCTCGACCTTTTACTTTAGACGGTTCGCAAAAGATAGCTTTTCAGCCACTCGTGGAAGCGCTTTTGGCGGTCGATCCGCAGATCGGGCGGGCCGCCTCGGCTGAGCTCGTGGCTGGCTTCGGGGCCGAACCGGAGATAGCTGACCTCGGCGGGGCTGGTGCGCTTGACGGCTCTAAAGTACTCGTCGCCCTGGCTGATCGGGCAGCGCAGGTCGCCTTCGGAGTGGACGATCAAGAGCGGCGTCTTGACGTTTCCGGCGTAGGTGATCGGGGAATTTCGGCGGAAGCTCTCCGTGTCGTCGGTGTGGTTGGAGAGAAAGTAGCTGTGGTCGGTCTGGACGAAGTCCGTGGTGCCGCCGAAGCTCTGGAGGTTATAGACACCACGCTCGGCGATGGCGCAGGCGAACCGATCGGTGTGCCCGACAATCCAGGCCGTCAGGTAGCCACCGTAGCTGCCCCCCATCACGGCCAGGCGCGACGGATCGCTCCAGCCTTGCGCAATCGCGTCGTCCACGCACGCCATGCAGTCGTCCATTGCCGGTGCGCCCCAGTTGTCACGAATCGCCCCCGTCCACGCCTCGCCGTAGCCTTTTGAGCCACGCGGGTTGGGATAGATCACGGCAAATCCGGCGGCAGCGAGCGCCTGATACTCGTGGAAGAGATGCCAGCGCCCGTACATTAAATGCGGGCCACCGTGGATATAGAGAATGGTCGGGAATGGGCCGTCGCCCTCGGGGAGCAGCGCAAAGCAGGGCACCTCCCCCACCGAAAACGCCTTAGGCTCGATAAATTTTACTTCGGCGCAGAGCGCGGCGTTTAGCTCGCTGAAGCGCGTGCCATCTACATAGATATCGCCCGCATCGTGGCTGGTGAGGCGCAGAGTTGCTGTCTTTCCTGCGGCCAAGCTGACACCCACCTCGGAGCAGCCCTCTGGCGTGAGCTTCTCGGGCACTCCCCCATCCAGCCCGATCTTGTAGACGCTCACCTCGCCCTGGTCGGAAGCCACAAAGACAACACTCTCGCCGTCATCGTCCCAGAGCGGCCCGTTATCGCCGCGTCCGTAGACCTCGCCTAAGGCATTGTCGCCCGCCGTGACATCCCATTGGGGCGTGAGATCACGCGCCGCGCCACTCTCCACTTCGACGACCCACGGATGGACATTCCACGTCCCCCAGACCTCGTCGGCGTGGTCATGGCCCAGAAATGCGATGTGTTTCCCCTCCGGCGACCAGGCGAGATTTCCCTTTGGCCCCAGCGTTCCGATCTCACGTGGTGTGTCCCCACCCAGCTCCCGGACAAAGAGTGCCGTCGCTCCCATCTGCAAATCGGGGTTGGGGGCCGTATTTTGGGTGTAGGCGATAAACTTCCCGCACGGCGACCAGCAGTAGCTCCCAAAGTCCCGGTCACCGGCGGTGAGCTTGGTCACTTCTCCCGTTGCCAGAGTTAGTGTGTGCAGGTCGAAAAACGCCGACGGAATCCAGCCCGCACCCTCGTTGCGCCAGCGCAGGCGCGTGATCAGGCGTGGCGGCGTGGACTGGTTGGCTTTCTTTCGCGCCTCCACAGCGCTCTCACTGAATTCTTCATCAGCAGGCCGAAACGAGAACAGTAGCTTGCTGCCATCGGGCGAGAACGCCAGCTCCCCGATGCTTCCCTGAGGCAAGTCCGAGATTTTTATCGCCTCGCCACCACCTCGTGCAATCTGCCAGATCTGTGACTTTTTCTCGTGAAGGCGCACAAAGACAAGGCTCTGGCTATCTGGTGCCCAGCGATGATTGGAGACACTCTCGCCTTGCGTAAAGACTTTTGGCTCTGGCGGGGAAAAAGGGTTTGTCTCAGCCACATAGAGCTGCGTCTCGTAGCGGTTCTTCTTCTCGTTAACCGTCTTGACAACAAAGGCGACATGGGTACCGTCGGGTGAGAGGCGCGGCTCCGAGGGAGCGGCAAAGCGCAGGAGATCTTCGATATTGGTTAAGCGTGACACGCCGCTATTCTACCTGGTTTGGTGCCGCCACAAGCGCCGCCAGGGTTCCCTGGACATTGCGCTCACGGTCGCGATAGCGCATGAGCACGGCGAGGCTCTTGTGGCGCGAGAAGTCCAGCACTTCCTCAATCCCAATCCCCGCCGCCGTTGCCGCTTTACAGGCTTCCGTAATCGCCGTGTGCCGGAGGCCATGCGGGCGGGCGGAGATCCCCAGCGTTTCGGCATACTGCGCCACAATACGATGGACACTGCGCCCCGTCAGTCGCCCATCCCCTTTCCCTTTGCCGCTGCGATCCTGGCTCGTAAAGAGCGCTCCTTCGGCACTGCCTCGGACGGCAAGCCAGTCACGCAAGGCACGCCGTGTGGGCTCAGGAAGCGTGAGGGGAACCTTCTCCAGGCGACCTTTTCCGAGCACCCACAGCCGCTCGTCCTCGACATCGGCGACATCCAGCCCACAGACCTCCGCCCGGCGCAGCCCCAGATCGTAGAGGAGGCGCAGGATCGCATGGTCACGGGGCGCGGCTTCGGCGAGGGCGATGAGGCTCTGGACACTCTCCCGGCCTGGCCCGCGGGTGTCGCGGTAGGCTTCACTGGCAAGATTGGAGACCTCCAGCACCCACGCACTCTGTCCCAAGAGTCGGGCAAGTTTGGTGAGCGAGCGCAGTGCCGCCAGCCGCCGGTTGATCGTGGAGGGCGAGAGTTTTCTATGCCGCAGGTGCGTCCGGTAGGCGAGCGCCCGCCGGTTTGCCTCGCCTGCCGAAAGAGCTAGCAGTGCCGCAACCGCCTCCTCCGCAGAAAGCTCACAAAACGCGGCAAAGTCTTCCCAATCGCGCCGATACGCCGCCATTGTTGTCGCGCTGTGGCTCTCCAGAAAGAGCGCCAGAAGCCCCGCCCGTTCACCCAGAGGGTACCCGGGCGGGGCTGGAGAGCCTTCGGCAGTGCTTACCTCATGCACCACGAGCCTCGCGGATGACGTTGGCGACGTGCTCGCAGACCTGGAGAACTTCTCCTTCGCTGGGGGCCTCGGCCATGACCCGGATGAGTTTTTCCGTCCCAGAGGCACGCACGAGCAAGCGCCCCCGGCCCTCCAGAGACTTTTCCGTTTCAAGAATCGCGGACATAATTGCCGAATCGGCTTCCCAGCCATCGCGCTCACGAACCGCGACATTGATGAGCTTTTGGGGCAGCGTGGTCATGTTGTCGTACCAGGTTGCGAGATCGCGGCCCGAGTCCTGGACAATCTTGAGGATCTGTAGCGCGGTGAGCAGGCCATCGCCTGCCGGGGAGAGCTGCGGAAAGAGAATATGCCCGGACTGCTCACCGCCCAGTCGAGCGCGGGTTGTCTCCAGAAGCTCCGCCACATATCTATCTCCCACATTGGCTCTCTCCAGCCGAACCTGTGCGGTCTGCAGGGCCAGCTCCAGCCCCATGTTGCTCATCACGGTACCGACCACCGTGTCCAGCTTCCACCAGAGCGCTCCCGTGAGAAGAATCCGGTCGCCGTCGAAGATCCGTCCGTGACGATCCGCAAGGATCACGCGGTCCGCATCGCCATCAAACGCCAGGCCTGCATCCGCACCTTCAATTTTTGTGCGAGCTGCCAGCCCCTCAGCGTGCGTCGAGCCACAGGACTCGTTGATATTGACACCATCAGGCTCGCAGTGGATCGCGACCACTTCCGCCCCAAGTCGTTCTAATAAAGGCTTGGCAAGAAACGAGGCAGCACCATTGGCGCCATCAATCACGAGTTTTAAGCCCGCTAGAGTCGTCTCCCCCAGCGTCGCGACGAGAAAGTCCGCGTAGGCTGCCACAGAGCCACTGTCTTGGGTAAGCTTGCCCACTCCCCCACCAGCAGGACGAGCGAAGTCATTGCCGAGGTTCGATTGAATCTGAGCTTCGGTGGCATCGGCGAGCTTCTTGCCATCGGGGCCAAAGAACTTGATTCCATTATCCTGCATGGGATTGTGCGATGCAGAGATGACAACACCTGCACTCGCACCCGTGGTGCGCACCACGTAGGAGACTCCGGGGGTTGGAACCACACCCAGCGCCAGAACATCCGCGCCCTGCGAGAGCAAGCCCGCCGTAAGCGCCGCCTCCAGCAAGTCCCCTGACCGACGTGGGTCTCGCCCGATGACGAACCGTCCGCCTCCCAGCGTCTGTGCTGCCGCCCGGCCCAGAGCGAGAGTGAACTCGGGTGTGAGCTCTGTGTTTGCAATCCCGCGAACCCCATCTGTCCCAAACTTGAGTGCCACTTACTGCCCTTCTTTCTTCATTTGCTTATTTACTTTTGGCAGTGCCACGCGCAAAGAGAGCTGAACCACTTTCCCAGCAACCATACTGACTCCCGGCGGCGGTAAGAGCGCGATTTTCCGCGTTTCCGACTGCGCCAGCCCTGCAATATCCACAGGAACGGACAGCGCGGTCAGCTTACTCAGGGTCACGGGATCGCCCTGAACCACCATCATACTGGGAGTAAACTCATACCCACTCAGTGCGACACCTGGCGAGGGCTGTCCCGTTAGGTTCGCCGAGAGCACCAGGGTCTTGGTGGCGGGCCGCTGACGGAGCTTAAGGGAGACGCGTACCCGTGTCGGCTGCAAGGTGACATTGGAGACAACCTGCTGCTGGTCGTCTTGGGCGACCACGGGAACCTCACGACTCACCAACCCTGTTGAGCCGCTATTGTTGAGTAGTGCGACAATTCGCTCCACGCGCTCCACATCGGAGGCGAGCCCTGTCACCATCACTTGTGTGGGCTCTGGCTCTGGTGCATCGTACTCAAAGCCTGGAGGAGGCTGATTCTCGAACAAGACTCCTACCGCCACCATTTTTTGTGTCCGTGCCTCCAGCTCGACCTGAAGCATGGGAGGGGCCTCAACAGAGACGCGACCACGTACCGCCTCGGGCAGGATATAGGTGACGGGCAAAAAGCTCTTACCTACTTTCGCCCCTGTGGCATTCACCGAGGCGCGTAGCCCCGATTTCCGCACGATCTCTAGCTCATCGGCAGACCCGGTCAGGGTGACCTGCTCCGACGGTGGCGCGACTTTGATGGCCAGATCTGGGGCTATCCCGGTCACTTCGGGAAGAACAGGCATGCTACTGGTCCGGCTTGGCGTACGCTGGGTACTGGCGATGATGTAGAGCAAGACCGAGAGAGCCAGAGACAGAAGCTTGTACTCCCAGTTGCGCCGCAGGAGGCTCATCATGGCGCGGGCTTCTCCTTGTTGTGGCTACTGCGACGTGGCAGGTGCAGGCGTGGTGGGGTTTTCTTCGCTCCTTTTCCAAAGGCCGTGAGGAGCTTCTCCCGCAAGAGATCTGCACTCTGGCCCCGGTCTAGCTTCCCACCAATGGAGAGCGAGATGGTTCCCGTCTCTTCGGAGACAATCACGACAACGGCATCGGAGTTTTCGGAGGCTCCCATCGCGGCACGGTGGCGCATGTGGACATTCGTCGCAATATTGGGGGCATCAGAGAGCGGTAGAGTGCAGCCCGCAGCGACCAGTCTGCCATTGCGCAGGATCACTGCCCCATCGTGAAGAGCCGTCCCGGAGTAGAAAATCGTGGTAAGCAGCTCGGGAGTCACGACGGCATTCAGTGTGGTGCCGGTTGTAATCACATCGTCTAGCCCTGTCTCCCGTGCGAGTAGGATCAGTGCTCCTGTTTTCCGCGCTGAGAGCAGGGTCGCCGCCGTGACAACCGCTTCGACAGTCTCGGTGATATTTTCTTGCCGCGCCGCGCTCAGGGGCGCTCCCCAGAAATCTAATCTCCCCAGTCGCTCTAAGACTTCACGTAGCTCAGGGTAGAGCAAGATCACAATCGCGACCGGCCCGAGAGGCGTCACCGACTGCAAGAGCCAGTTGAGAGTCACCAGCCCCAGAACATTGGAGGCCAGAACGAGGAGAAAAAACACCCCGATTCCGATGAGAATCTGCCATGCCCTGCGCCCCTTGGCAAGGAGAATCAAGCGGTAGAGAATATAGGCAACGACAACTATATCTAAGGCCGCTAGGAAGACAGCCTTAAAGTCAAAGGAGCGCAGGCTAGCAAGAATAACAGGCATAGATTAGCGATCAGTATACCTGAAGGGGTCTCAGCAGCATCGACGCTCTAAGCGGCGTTGACAGCAGCCACTGCGGCAGCATAGTCGGGCTCTGAGGCAACTTCTGGCACGATCTCCGCATAGGTAACCATGTCATTCTTATCTACCACAAAGACCGCGCGGGCGTAGAGGCCCAGCTCTTTAAGATAGACTCCCCAGCTCTTTGCCAGCGCCATCTCGCGGTAGTCCGAGAGCATCGTCAGGTTCTTGACATCCTCCGCCTGGCACCAGCGGCCCTGGGCAAAGGGCAGGTCCGCCGAGACCAGGAAAACCGCGACATCATCGCCAAATGCCTGGCTGGCTTCGCTGAACTTCTTGCCCTCGATCGAGCAGACTCCCGTATCCACCGAGGGAACCAGCACGAAGAGCTTGGTCTTTCCCGCCCCCGCTTCCAGCGGATTGACCGCCGCTAAACCCGCCCCAATCAGAGTCGCACCGGGCGCTTTTGCTCCCACGGTCAGCTCAGCACCCACTAGGGTCATTGGGTTTCCCTTAAACGTCACCACACCACTTCGTTCCACAGACATCAATCAAATCCTCCAGAATCACAAGACTCAAACCAGCCTAGGTTAGTTCCCGCTTAAGTACTCATCCACGGTGCGCACGCCCATCTCTTCGCCACGGTTATAGGACTCTAGTGCGGTGAGGAGTGCACGGGCCGTGTCTAGGCTTGTCATACAAGGGACGGCACGCTCCACACTGGCGCGGCGGATCAGTGCCCCTTCTTGCTCAATGCGCCTGTCTTTGCTAATCGTGTTGATCAGCAGACCGACCTCGCCGCTGTAGATCAAGTCAATCAGATCGGGCTTGCCTTCGCTGATCTTATTAACGGGCGTTGCCTCGACACCATGTGACGAGAGAAACTTGGCCGTGCCCGCCGTCGCATAGACCTGAAAACCCTGTGCCACAAAATCTTTCAGGAGAGGAAGCGCCTCGTCTTTGTCCGCATCGGCAAGGGTTGCAAGCACCGCTTTTTTGAGCGGTAGGTTAATGCCGCTGGCAACCAGCGCTTTAAAGAGCGCACGAGGGTAGTCTAAATCTTGACCCAAAATCTCTCCTGTTGACTTCATCTCGGGGCCGAGGGTGTTGTCCACCCCGACCAGCTTTTGGAACGAGAACACGGGGGCTTTGACTGCTGGGTTTGCCTGCTCGGGATACAGCCCGTTCTCGTAGCCCTGGCTCTCCAGCGTCTCCCCTAAAATACAGCGCGTCGCCGCCTTCACCATCGAGACACCCGTGATCTTCGAAAGATAGGGCACGGTTCGGCTAGAGCGTGGGTTGACCTCAATAACATAGGGAATCTCGCCCTCACAGACAAACTGAATGTTCATCAGGCCGACCACGTTCATGGCTTTTGCGAGCTTAATCGCGTACTCGGAGATCAGATCTTTGGTTTTTTGTGAGACCGTCTGGGGGGGGTAGACGGCCATAGAGTCGCCGGAGTGCACCCCTGCCCGCTCGATATGCTCCATGATGCCTGGAAGCAAGCAGCGATCCCCATCTGAGATGCAGTCCACCTCCAGCTCTTTGCCGATGATGTAGCGGTCCACCAGAATCGGGGCCTTGGGCGAGACATCCACGGCGTACTTCATGTAGCTGGCCAGCTCGTCGTCGTTCTGCACAATCTCCATCGCCCGCCCGCCCAGCACATAGCTAGGGCGTACCAGGCACGGATAGCCAATCTCGCGTGCTACGTCGAGCGCCGCTTCGGGAGTCACCACTGCGCGGCCTTCCGGCTTGGGAATGCCCAGCTCCCGAAGTAGCTTCTCAAACTGCTCACGGTCTTCGGCAAGATCAATCGAGTCCGCCGACGAGCCCAGAATCGTGATCCCTGCCTCGACCAAGGGCCGCGCCAGATTAATTGCGGTCTGCCCCCCGAACTGCACGATCACGCCCTCAATGGGAGCTTCGCGGTCTATGACATTCAGGACATCTTCTGCGGTGAGCGGCTCGAAGTAGAGCTTATCGGACGTGTCAAAGTCGGTGGAGACGGTCTCGGGGTTGTTGTTGAGAACAATCGCTTCGTAGCCCGCCTCACGTAGCGCCCAGACGCAGTGAACCGTGCAGTAGTCAAACTCAATACCCTGACCGATACGAATCGGCCCCGACCCCAAAACCAGAATCTTTTTCTTCATGCAGACCTCAATAAAGTGGCCCGCCGCGCTGCCAGCCCCGCGAACCCTGACATTGTATCGTATGTCTGCTGGAGATAATGGCTACAGCCGCGCGGCGGCCCAGCAAGCGGCTCCAACAATCCCCGCCTCGTTTTGAAGAGCCGCCGGAACAACCGGAGTGCGCAGTGAGAGGAGTGGGAAGAATTTATCCGCTTTCTTGCTCACGCCGCCCCCCACGATAATCAGATCGGGCCAGAAAAGATTCTCCACCATCGTCAGGTAGCGGTTGACACGCTTGGCCCATTTTTCCCAAGACAGATCCTCGCGCTCACGGGCAGAGTCGGCGGCGTAGGTCTCGGCGTCCATTCCCTTGAGCTCTAAGTGTCCCAGCTCGGTGTTGGGGATGAGCTTGCCATCCAGAATCAGCGCGGTACCGATTCCAGTGCCGAGGGTGCAGAGAAAGATCAGGCCGTCCTTGCCCTTGCCCTCGCCAAAGGTCGCCTCCGCAAGCCCTGCAACATCGGCATCGTTGCCAATCGCAACCGGCGAGCAGCCCGTGGCCTCGGCGATCATCCCGGCGGCGTCTTTTCCGATCCAGCTCTTGTCAATATTTGCCGCCGTCGAGACGGTTCCGTACTTCACCACGGCAGGAAACCCCACACCGATGGGCCCCTTCCACTCAAAGTGCGCGACGATCTGTGCCACGGTGGCGACAACGGCCTCGGGAGTCGCGGGCTGTGGTGTCTCCAATCGAAACCTCTCCCCAATTAGCTCACCCGTTGTCACGTCCACTGGGGCTCCCTTAATGCCCGTTCCCCCAATGTCAATGCCTAAAATAATCGTCGGTCTTACTGCCGCCACTGTTGCTGTTGTTCGTCGTGCCATCGTGTCCTCCAAATCCTTAGATTCGGTAACAAACGCATTGAATCCTTCCCGAGATTTGCGGAAACTGTGGTCATTCCGTTTTGCAGAAACTATAGGACTTGAAGAAAGCCCTTGTGTCGGGTACAACGCAGGGGCTTTTTATGCAACTGATCTCTACTTCTCTTGACTCTCATTGGGAGCTTGCCGAGCGTCTTCCGGCGGGCCGTGACCTCTCTCTTCTTTCAGGTGGCGAGAAGCTCTGGCTCCCTGCGACCGTTCCCGGCCATGTCCACACCGATCTGGTAAAGGCAGGCGTCATCGCCGATCCGCTTGCCCGGCTCGCGGAGTGGGGCGCACGCTGGGTGGATGAGTCCGACTGGACCTACCGCACGATATTTTTTGTAGACGCGGAGCGCTTGGCTGCGAAAGGTTCCGACGGCAAGCACTTTCTGCACTTTAACGGCCTCGATACCCTGGCGCGTGTGGAGCTCAATGGGAAGCATGCCGGGCAGGCGGACAACTACCACCGGGCATGGCGCTTCGATGTTACCGAGCTCTTGAAAGAAGGCGAGAACGAGCTCCGAGTAGAGTTCGACTCCGCCCTGCGAGTGGGGCGCGAGAAGGCGGCGGCCTATATCGGTGATGGTAAAAGTGATCGGGGCAAGACAACCTACTTCAACTTCCCGCCTCGCGCTTTTGTCCGTAAACCACAGTACATGTTTGGCTGGGACTGGGGGCCGGAGCTGGTCTCCTGCGGCATCCACGGCCATGTCGAGCTGGTAACCGTGCCTCGGGCAGAGATTTTGCACTGGAAGCTGGACTACAAATTTATCAGCCAGAGTGTTGTGGACATGGACTTTCATGTCACCCTTCGCAAGTACGACAGCCAGCCACTGATTGTCAAAGCGGTGCTCTTTGCCTCGGGTGATACGACTCCTTCGAAGGTTTTGGAAGGTCCTCCTGGCGAGTACACCGTCCCTCTTCATATCAATAGTTTTGTCACCGAGCGCTGGAATCCCAACGGGGTAGATGGCCCGCGCAAGCGCCATCTGCTCAACCTGCGCCTGCTTGCCATCCCCGACAATGACCACGATGAGCCTGAGCCGATTCACCGATTGGCTGCCTCGGTGGGCTTCCGTGAGATCGAACTCGTTCAAGAGGCTGATGCGGATGGCGGGGGGAAGTCGTTTCAGTTCAAGGTCAATGGGCAGCCGCTCTTTGCCAAAGGGGCCAACTGGATCCCGGATCATAGCCTGCCGACGACGATCACAAAACACCAGCTTCGCCGGCGGCTCACGGCAGCGCAAGAGGCGGGCTTTAACATGCTTCGGGTCTGGGGCGGCGGGCTCTACGAGAGCCAGGACTTCTACAGCCTCTGTGACGAGCTTGGGATCTTGGTCTGGCAGGACTTTGGTTTTGCCTGCGCCACGTATCCCGACGATGACCCGGCGTTCGTGCAAAGTGTGCGCGAGGAGGCCAGTGCCAATGTCCGTCGGCTCCGTCACCATCCCTGCCTGGCGCTCTGGTGCGGTGGCAATGAGAACGTCGAGCTGCACCAAGGGCGCTGGTCGGGTGCTGACCAAGCCACGAAGTTCTACGGCGAGAAGCTGATCCTGGAGACACTCCCCAGTGTTCTAGAGGCGGAAGACCCACAGACTCCCTACTGGCCCAACTCTCCCTATGGTGGCCAAGACTGCCGGGACGAAAACAGCGGCGATAGTCACTACTGGAATGTCTGGCACTCCAAAGAGCCGGGGAGCAACGGCGACTGGGTCAATTACGAAAAGTGCGACACGCGCTTCTCCAGTGAGTTCGGCTTCGCGGCTCCGGCGGGACTGACCGCGTGGCACTCCGCACTCGCCCCTGAGGATTTGTGCGTCCGCTCGGTGAGCTCCCGCTGGCACGACAAGACCCGCAAGGGCTACGAGACCTATCTGGGCTTTATCCAGATGCACTTCCCCGAGCCGCAGTGCTTTGCAGATCTTGTCTATTTTGGTCAGTGCAACCAGGCACTCGCCTTTGCCTTTGGGATCGAGCACTGGCGACGGCGCAAGGGGCGCTGCTGGGGAACTCTCTTCTGGCAGCTCAACGACTGCTGGCCCACCCACTCCTGGTCCGTGATAGATAGCACGGGCGAGCCCAAGCTGGCCTACTACGCCATCAAGCGTGCCTATGCCCCCCTCTTGCTTTCCCTGCGGCGTTCGGGCAGAGCCATAGAGGCGCATCTCGTCAACGACACCTGGGGCGCGGTCTCTGGGAAGCTCAGTGTGCACCTCTTGACCTTTGAAGGGGAGCCCGTCTCGATGGCCGAGCAGATAGTTGTCGCACCTGCCAATGCCGCATCCGGGGCGGCACTCTCCCTTGCCATTCCCAGCTTTATCGCCGATGCAGGTACCGATGTTTTTGTCCACGCGATATTTACCCCCGAGTCTGGTGAAATCGTTGAGAGTTTCTTGTTGCTTGCTGAGCCCAAAGACCTGCGCCTTGCCAACCCTGGCCTGCGGACGTTTATCTCCGAGCACTCGATCACGGTACAGGCTCAGCGCTTTGCCGCATTTGTCACCCTTCACTTTGAGGGTGTCTCCCATCAGCCCCAGCTCACCAACAATGGCTTTCACCTCGCACCGGGCCAGAGCAAAACGATTCAGCTCAGCCATCTCCCCGATCAAAAGACACTCTCACAGCTTTCGGCGCTGCTGCATATCCGTCATCTGTGATTGTATGCCACCAATTTACAAGTAATAATACTGTAAAAAACTAAAAAACTAATCCGAAGTCATAATCATTCCATAATTACCTATATCTGTTTGTTTGTGGAGAGAATGAAAATGAATCATTTTGTTTCTGGGATTGCGTTGACAAGTATTCTTGTGATGCCATTGTTTGGTTGTAGTGGAGGTGGTAGTTTAGCATCGTCATCCCCGATAAAAATCGAGCTTCCATCACCCAATCAAACCCGTAATTATACGATTGGCATAGCGGGAACGCGAGGGAGTATTCCTCTCTCTTTTCTAGGTGTGTCTAATGTCATTGCGCCAGGAGGTTCTATTGCCGCAAAAAGCAAGATCAGTGCGACAAGTCTTCTCAGTGTCCCAGAAGTCTACGGTGACCGGCGCTTTGTTGGCTGGGAGTACCGTGGTACTCGATTCAGCACCTCAGCTGCCATTAGTGAGCTGCCTGCCACTCTTAACGTTGGTGAGACTATAACCGCCGTCTATGAGCCTATAGAAGCTCGCACGAGTCCCCTCGTGCCTAACTACAATCATGATGATTATTACTATTGGAAATCTCCCGACCAGGCAAGGCTCAAAATTTACTTCGACACCACAGTGAATGGGGACTTCAAGCCTATTTTACAAGAAGGTTTTGATCGCTGGTTTAACGCTCTTGGTTCTAGCTTTGGTTATACCCTAGTGACAGATCAAGCAGAGGCACAGATCGTGGTAAAAATGGGGCCAGTCGTAGGTTCCGTTGCACAAACGTCAATCATTGCGACAAATACAATCCCAGCCTCTTTAGTGAGTGCTTCCATTATCTTAGATCCCGCACAGCTTCCTCCCATCCAGAGTAATCGTGGGGTGATCGTCGCCCTCGCGGCACATGAGTTTGGGCATGCCTTAGGGATTAGCGGCGGCAGTACTCAAGGGCATAGCGATGATGCCGCTGACACCATGTTTCCCATAGTAACCGTCAACACAATCCATATTACTCCACGAGACATCAACACACTTACGAACATGTACAACGACGTGTTCAGCAGTCGTCACAAACCGGTCACACACCGCGCGGCCTCAGGGTTACGGCACAGCAAAACTATAGATTGCCATGTAAATATCGCCACGAAGTAACCTCGCT
The DNA here is from genome assembly GCF_964826245.1 of Armatimonas sp. NCBI lineage: Bacteria > Bacillati > Armatimonadota > Armatimonadia > Armatimonadales > Armatimonadaceae > Armatimonas > Armatimonas sp. Next base: position 12,976 of record NZ_CBAYMC010000030.1, read on the forward strand.
AAAGTGCTGGAAGGAATTAGGGGTTTCCAAACCGAATCTTTCCAGCAGGATGACTGACGATCTTGCTCTACTAGGAGGAGTGCCCCTCCACCCCCACCCCTGGCCGTCTTGGCCTATATGGGATCACCGTGACGAAGAAGCGGTTCTCCGCGCCCTGCGCAGTGGCCACTGGGGACGCCTTACCGGCCCGGAAGTCTCGGCATTCGAGGAAGAGTTCGCTCTGTTTCAGGAGTGCCGATTTGGCGTTGCGGTGCCCTGTGGGACAGTGGCTCTCAAGCTGGCGCTGCTCGCCCTCGATATTCAGGCAGGTGATGAGGTTATTGTGCCACCGTATACCTTTGTTGCCACGGTTGGGGCGGTGATCCAGTGCAACGCGGTTCCCGTTTTTGTTGATATCCACCCGGACTCCTACTGCCTGGATCCTTCCCGTGTGGCGGAAGCGATCACCCCCCGAACCCGCGCCATTATCGCCGTACACCTCGGAGGACTGCCTGCAGATTTGGAGAAGCTCTGTGCTTTTGGACTCCCCGTAATTGAGGATGCATCCCATGCGCATGGAAGCATCTATAAAGGGCGAAAAGTGGGAGGAATCGGGACACTTGGTTGCTTCTCCTTCCAAGCGAGCAAGAATCTAAACTGTGGCGAAGGAGGCATCGTCCTTACCAACGATGAAGCGCTTGCGGCGGCAGTTCGTGCTCAGTCAAGCTGGGGGGAGGGCTCCTCTGGACAGATTCTCGGGAGCAACTTCCGCATGACGGAGCTGCAGGGTGCACTGCTACGGACACAGCTCGCTCGACTCCCCGAGCAAGCGGCGCAACGTGACTCCAATGGCAGGCTCCTCGACAGCCTTCTCAAGGGTCTCCCCGGCATTCGCCCCTTGCCAAGAGAGGCTCTCGGCTGCGACAGGCATGCCTATCACCTCTACAGCTTTCGCTACGACCAAGACGTCTGGGGCCTGCCTCGTGGCGTATTTATAGACGCAATGCGTGCCGAGGGAATCCCTGTGGATCCTGGCTATGCCACTCCGCTTTATGAGTGGCCTGTCTTTACAAACCGACGTTTTGGCCCTTGGAACGGGAGCATGGAAGGGTATGCTTCCTCCGAAAACCACCGTGCACACTGCCCCGTCATGGAGCGAGTGAGTCAAAAAGAAGGCTGCTGGATAAAACAAAGTGCATTGCTTGCGCCCCCAGAAGAGGTACAACTGATCGCAAAAGCAATCGAAAAAACCTGGGGAAAGAGAGCAGATTTAGCTCGTTTACTCTGACACATTCGGATTATTTAATGACTCAGTTTGCAGAAGCCAGCGCTCAAGCGTTTTTAGACCAAAAAAGGCGAGAGTGGTCAGGAAAACAATAGCAACTCCCACTCCATTTAATAAGAACTGCTCCAAGCGCACGTGGCGTGTTCCCTCAGACTGGTGGAGACGGAGATAAACCTCGATACCCGAAAAGGCGCTGGGAACCACAAGTGCTATGACGAGGGAGAGGGGTCTTAGTTTAGGCTGCCCTGACTGGCAGAGCCGAATGACGAGCAGTGTCAGTACACCATAGACGACAACATGGGCGATTTTCCGAACCATCTGGGTGATCTGGTACATCGAAACGATTTGTGGATCAGGATCGTAGAATCCTGGCTCGATCCAATCAAAGAGCTTATGGAGAAGAATCCAGGACTGCTGATAGCTTCCTAGCTCTGTTGCTAAGAGTGCCGTGATGCCAAGCCACAAAAGTAGTGGCGCGGCATAGATCAAGATACGGAGAACGGCACGACGCATAGGTTTTCGATTATATCGCGGCCACACCATCGGGTAGAGTGAGTGTTGTCTCGATGGTTCCGTCTGCTTGTTTTTGGTGCTCTACGGTGACTAGCCCGTAGGGTGTCGGAACCGTTCCCCGTGCCCAGGAAAGATCACCAAGGTGGGGCTTGCAGTGGATCTTTGCCATCCCTGGCTCGGCGGACGTGATTCCCAGAACCCACTGGGTGAGCCAAGCCGTAGGGCCAGCCGCCCAGCCGTGGCAGAGAGAGTGGCGTATGCCCTTGTAGCACCAGTTGCCGTACTCTGCATGGATATCATGCTTTCCTTTGAGGGGCAGCTCGTCAATTCGGGTGGCATTCTCTTTCCAGTCAAGCTCGAAGCCTTCCCAGAATGTCGTCGCTCCCAGGTCGAGCATTCCGCCCCAGTAGTGCCGGATCAGGTTCAAGCACCCTATGATGTCTCCAGCTCGCGCCCGCGCTTCCAGTACGTAGTAGCCATAAAAGGTCGAAAGCCCGCGGTACGGGTTCACCGCGAGGACATTCCAGTTGGCGGATTGCGCCTCTTGCATCCCTGCCAAGACAACGAGTGCCTGGGCTTGCTTACTTGAGGTCAGGCGCTGAATTTTTCTTGCCTTATCACTCGCCTCTTTGCAGCGCCGGGCAAGTCCGTCCTCGCCTAGAACGGTGCAGAGCCATGCACCCCGCTGGAGGGTGAGCACAACAAGTGCTTGCAAGCCCGCCGCGATCGCCTCTGGGTCTTCTGAGGTTGGCCACTCCAAGAAGCGGTGTCCCCCTAAAAACTCCGAGCCATCGGGGCGCACGTGTAGCAAGACACGCTCCAGTAAGCTCATGAGATAGCGTCGCTGCTGCTCCAAGTAGAGCTGATCGCCAAAGCGTGCGTACCAGTCGGCCTGAATCAGGAGCCACCAGAGCGAGTACGACGAGATTCCATTCATCCACTGAAGGAGCGGTGTCTGGTCGCGGACATAGTCCAGGCTCGCGGGGACGATCTCATGGTTGCCAAAAACCGTCGCGACTACCATCGCCTCCGGGTGCAAGTCCCCTATCCAGACAAGACGGTCCCGCTTAATGCCATCCCAGACATGGTCTTGCATACACAGATGCACCGTGTAGGCCCCTGTCTCCCAGATCGCATTCAGCCGCTCATCGGAGCAGGCAAACGAGCCCTGCCATGGCTCATCACGGATCAGGTGAACGGCTTCGACCGCACGTACAGAGAGCGTGATTCCGGGGTCTACGTTGTCTAGGCGCACAAACCGGAAGCCTGTCTCCCCTATCTCCGTCCGCCCCATCCAGGCCACCGGTAGACGATAGTCGTGGATGGCATGGTCTTGATCGGGCAGTCCCATTGTCTCACTAACCGACTCTCCAAAGCGCACACGAACCAGGGGATTACCCTTGGGTTGAGTGGTAGGAATGTCGAGGCGAACGCCTCCATGAAGCTCACGCCCAAAGTCTAAGATCACCCAGCTACCTGGCGGCAGTAGGCAGACTTCGTCGTTGTCTTCTAGGAGCGCTTGGGTCAGTCGGGCTTCCTCTTTCGCGACAATACGAGTTGGCTTTACAAAAAATCGAGTTCGGGGGTCACGGCGTACTTGCATAGGCGCCAATAGTATATCCGGTAGACTATGAAAATTAGGCGAAACTTTTTTGTGTTATATTTACACTAATAAGCTATGAAACGACAACTTTTTATCATTGACCCGCAGGAGGACTTCTGCAACCCGATATCGGGCGCACTCTATGTTGCGGGTGCTGAGTCCGATATTGAACGCATTGCCACGCTCTTATGCTTGCCCTGCGACTTCGATGCCATACACGTGACCCTCGATACGCACCACCTTCTCGATATCGCCCACCCACTCTGGTGGAAAGACCTGAGAGGGGCTCCCCCCGCCCCGTTTACGATCATCGAGGACTTGAGTCAGTGGCATGCCGCCAACCCAGCGCACCAAACAAGAGGCGAGGCCTATGTAGGAGCCCTGGCACGCAATGGGCGCTACCCTCTCTGTATCTGGCCACCCCACTGCCTGATTGGGAGCGCGGGCCATGCGGTCGCCGCCAAGCTGTTCTCCGCGCTCTGTGACTGGGAGAGGCGCACGGGTAAGAGTGTGAACTATGTCCGTAAAGGCGAGAACCCCTTTACGGAGCACTACAGTGCGATCGCCGCAGATGTCCCCGATCCAAGTGACCCTGCGACTCTGCCCAATAAGGCCCTCCTCACCTCACTGGCCCAGGCCGACGAGATTCTAGTTTGCGGGGAAGCGGGAAGCCACTGTGTCGCTAATACGGTTCGCGACCTGGTTGCCCACGGGATTTCTGCTCAAAAGCTCACGCTCCTTACCGATGCTTTCTCGCCCGTTCCGGGCTTTACGCACTTCCAGGACGCGTTTCTCGCCGAGCTCAAGGCCGCTGGCGCACGGCTCACGACTACGAAAGAAATATAAAGAAACAATATGATCGTCTCACTACTCGATACCGATCTCTACAAGTTCACCATGATGCAGGTGGTCTGGGGACGCTACCCGCAGGCGCAAGCGGAGTATAAGTTCCAGTGCCGCAGCGCCGACGCCGACTTGACTCCCTTTGCGACCGAGATTCGGGCGGAGCTTGACAAGCTCGCTGGGCTACGTCTCCAGCCGGACGAGGCCGCGTTTCTGCGCTCGATTCGCTATATCCGCCCGGAGTTTGTGGACTTTCTGGAGAGCTTTCGCCTCGACCCCAGCCAGATCGAGATTCAAATGGAAACCGGCTTTGAGCTACGGATTCGTGGCCCGTGGCTGGAGACTATTCTCTTTGAGGTACCCGTTCTTGCCACGATCAATGAAATCTGGTCGCGTCACCACTTTCCCCTCACGGTGGAGCGTGAAGCAGAAGGGCTGCGGCGCTTGGAGGAAAAAAAACGGCAACTCTTAGGCACTTCTATTCCCGTTCGGGTCATGGAGTTTGGGACGCGGCGGCGCTACAGCCAGGCGTGGCAGGAGCGCATTGTCGAGCAGCTCGCTCCCCAGCTTATTGGCACCAGCAATGTGCACCTGGCCCACAAGCTGGGCCTCAAGCCCTTTGGAACCATGGCCCATGAGTTTCTTCAGGCGGGGCAAGCACTCGCCCCCCTCCTCCATTCCCAAAAATTCATGCTGGAAGAGTGGATGCAGTTCTACCGAGGCGATCTAGGGATTGCGCTCTCGGATGTCTTTGGCTTCGACGCGTTTCTGGCCGACTTCGACCGACTCTTTGCCAAGGCCTACGACGGCTGCCGCCACGACTCAGGCGATCCGGCTATCTGGGGGGAGAGGCTACTGGCGCACTACGAGAGCCTTGGCGTCGACCCGCGCCACAAAACTGCCGTCTTCTCCGATGGCCTGAGTATCCCAAAGGCCACTGCACTCGCCGAGCGCTTTGACACGCGCATTCGGACGATCTTTGGAATCGGCACCGACTTAACCAACGATCTAGGGGAAAAGGCCCTACAAATTGTGATCAAGCTCGTGCGCCTCAATAACCAGCCCGTCGTTAAGCTCTCCGACTCACCCGGAAAAGCCATAACAGACGATGTGGGGTATCTGGAATATGTCCGTGCGGCGTTTGCAGCTGGCATAAGAAGGAATTAAGACGGGCACTGACGAATGCTCTGTCTGTTAGTTTTACCTAGAGAAGGAGTTTCGTTTTGACCCGTTCTGTGATTGTCTCGATGTTCGCTCTGACCGCCCTCTCCGCTTCGGCCTGGGCTCAGGGCACGACCGTGGGAACCCTTGCCATTGTTCGTCAGGTGGAGGTTACCCGAACCAGGGCCACACCACAGATTCGGGAGCGTGTGGAGCGTGAGCCTGCAACACATGGCGAGAGTGTCTTCTCCGAGCAGCTGATCCGCACGCTCAAGCGCTCGTTTGCCGAGGTGAGCTTCAAAGACGGCTCTCTTGTGCGCCTGAAAGACCGCAGCGAGGCGATTGTCCGCCAAGAGAAACCCGGCACGGGTATCTACTTAATCAGCGGGACAATCTGGGTGCGAGCCGGGAGTGCGCCGGTTCAAGTGGATACCCCCACGGGAGTCGTGACGGCCACGCAGGCCGTGTTTGAAGTCACCGTTGCCGACAACCAGACAACAGTTCTGTGCTACGATGGCAGCCTTCAGCTCAAACGCGACACGCGCACGGTGATGGTCAAGGCCGGTGAGTTTGCGGGAGTCAAAGTAACCGGAACCCAAGTTGCTTTAGATACTTCGACCTCGATCCCTGGCAATCAGCTTCCGAGTGACCACAATGGGCCACGGGTAGCGTGGTGGCAGATTCTCAACACGGAGCGTGGCCTACTCACCGTGCCCGGAAGTAGCGCAGGCATGGCGATTCGCTCGTCGGCTCTAACGGAAGCGATCCAAGCAACCCTCAACCTCCCACCCGCACCCGGTGAGATCGTGAAAAACCCTGCCGATAAAGCGCGCCTGCTTTCCATTGCGCAGTCCTCTGTGGTTCCCGCCATCGAGCGAACACTGGCCTCGGATGCGACCCTGACTCTCAGCGGCTACCGACAGAAGTTTGGCGGCGATGACATTAGCCAAGCCTTCACGCTCGCAGGCACGGATCTAAGCTTCCTCCGCAACAAGGGAATCGGCAATGTCGGGAGTCTCTTCGATGCGCTGAATGCCTCGGGAGCAAGCTTTGGCGTGGACCTGCGCTCTCGTGGGGCGGCCACGAATCGCTCCGTCTACCGCCCCTCGGCGTGGCAAGGGCCGAGCAACTCCAAAACCCCGCTCTTCGATGGAGCGCAGAGCTCCAACAACCTAGTGCTCCTCGGGGCAGTGGCGGCGGCGGCACTAGGCGGGGGGGCAAAAGCGACGGATTTTAACCTGGACGGAGATGCCTTCGGATTCACGGCAGATCCTCAGGCGATTGGGGCGCGTGGACGGCTCCACGGGACGCTGGGCAAGTCGCGCTATATGTTTGAGGGCAATAGTATCAACTTGCTCACCGGGTCAAACACAGGCGGCTTTAGTGCCCTCTCCGTAGCCTCTATCGAGCATGATGTCAGCCCGAACCTGACGGTCTTTAGTGGGCGGCGCCGGTTCTATAGTGGCCCCGCGCTCCTCTCGCTCAACCGGTCCCAGCTTTTAGGGGAGCGCTACAGCTCCGTTGGGGCAACCCTCAACAAGAACGGCGTGAAGGCCGAGGCTGCCTGGCTCTACGACTCCAACCCGGATGTCCGTGGCGCACAGAGTGGCTTCCTTGCCTCCGCGACCAAGCAAGTCGGCGGTGGGACGTTGGGAATCCAAGCGCTCCGGGTCGGTAGCCTGAATAATGGCACGGGGTACTCGGTGAGTGGCACGCTTCCCTCCGGTAAAGGAGCCGGTCAGCTTGATCTCTACGGCGAAGTCGGTATTGCGCCAGACAAAGCGGGAATTGTCACGCTCGGAGCCTACCTCCCCTGGATCTACCAGACCAGTGATCTGGATCTCTACGTAGAGTACTCATCGCACCAGGATCTCGGCAATAGCTTTACCGTGGTTGCCAACCGTGAGCTAAGCCAAGGGCTGAGCCTGAAGGCATTTTTGGGAAACGGCAAGCGCACTTTTGTCGAGAAAAATGGCACGTTCGGTGGAATCGGACTAAGCTACGCACTGGGACGATAGAAAGAAAAAGAAAATGCCATTTGATCCATCGCTTTACCGCGCCTACGACATTCGAGGGATCTACCCGAGTGTGATCAACGAAGAGTTTGCCTATATCTGCGCTCAGGCTTTTGCCCGGGTGATGAATGCCAAGCGAGTCGCCGTGGGCCGTGACGTGCGCCTCAGCGGGCCGACCATGCAAAAGGCCGCGATGCAGGGACTTGTGGACCTCGGAGTTGAAGTGCTTGACCTGGGAGTGATCTCCACCGAGATGCTCTACTTCGCGTCGGGAACTCTCGACATTGACGGCGGCTTTGCGCTCACGGCCAGCCACAATCCGCGCGAGTGGAACGGCTTCAAGTTCGTGGGCAAGAAAGGCCAGCCGCTGGTACGCGAGGGGAAGCTTGGCGAGATCTACGCCGATGCGGATGCCGCCACGCCGCAGAAAGTCGCCACGCCGGGCACGATCACGGAGACACCACTCTTAGCGCAGTACGCGGAGTATCTCCAGCAGTATGTCCCATCAGATCTCCCCAACCTAAAAATCGTGGGGAATGTGAACTTTGGAGCCAACGGTAAGTTCGTGGATGCGGCGATTGCCAAGCTGCCTCTGGAGCTGATCCGCCTGAACTGGAACGAGGACGGCGGCTTTCCCAAGGGCACCCCCGACCCGCTCTTGCCGTCGAACCGCAAAGAGGTCTGTGAGCGCATTGTCACGGAGAGCGCCGACTTTGGTGTGGCGTGGGACGCCGATGCGGACCGCTGCTTCTTCTACGATGAGAAAGGCCGCGCGTTTGCAGGCTACTACATCAACGCGCTTCTGATCGAGCACTTCCTCAAGCGCGAGCCCGGAGCCGCTGTGGTGATCGAGCCGCGCCAGATCTGGGCCACCGAGGCGGTTGCATTGGCAGGCCACGGCAAGGCAGTCACCAGTCGTACAGGCCACGGCTTTATCAAGGCGACCATGCGCCAGGCCAACGCGATCTTTGGCGGCGAGAACTCGGGGCACTTCTACTACCGAGATTTCTGGTACTGCGACAACGGGATTATCACGTTCCTGACCGTGATGGGACTCTTCGCCGAGCAGCTCAAGAGCGGTGGGACGGTCTCGCAGCTTCTGGATGCCTACAAGACAAACTACCCGGCCAGCGAGGAGCTGAACTTTATCACCAGCGATGCGAAAGCCATTATCGCCGCACTCCAGGCCCGCCACCCGAGCGCCGAGCTCAGCCAGATTGACGGTGTCTCGCTCGCCGAGGGAGACTGGCGCTGTAATCTCCGCATGAGCCAGAACGAGCCCGTGCTGCGATTAAATGTCGAGGCACGCACCCCGGAAGCCCTCGAAGCCCGAGAAGCCGACCTGCTCGCCTTCATTCTCGGCAGCGGTGCCACCCTCCGCGACGATCACTGATGCGCTTGAACTTGAGCCGTTCGGCCTTTTAGGGTGGGGCGGCCAAGGGGCTGCCCAAAGAAGACTCCCAGTGCCACAGCGACTAATATAGCAAACGCGGTATCCCATTTATCACGCATTCTTGCAACCCTCACAACCCTCGTCATTCGTACCTGCATTTTCAGTGCCAGCGGCGCGTAAATAGGGGTTGAGGTACACTACTGCCATGAACCTGCCTGGTATAAACCTGCGTCGTGGCTTCACGCTTATCGAGCTTTTGGTGGTGATCGGAATTATCGCGATACTGGCCGCGATTCTCTTCCCTGTTTTTGCACAGGCGCGTGGCCAGGCGCGAAAGACAAGCTGCCAGAGTAGCCTGCGCCAGATCGGGATGGCGATTCAAATGTACTCGCAGGACTACGACGGGATCGCGCCCTACGCCAAAGACGCCTCGGACGCCTATGTCTCCCAGATCTGGGAAGCCTATCCGCAGTGTAAGGCCGTGATTGACGCCATGCCCTTTCTCCATGATTCCCCCGTGCTCTTTACCAACAACTGGATGACCGGCTCGCTGACTCCCTATGTCAAGAACCGGCAGGTCTGGCGCTGCGCAGGCGACACGGGCTTTGACGTCTTAGACAACAACTTTAACTGTGGTGGCCCCTGCCCCATGAAAGCTCGTCCCTCGATGTACGAGCGCTACGGCGCATCCTATCTCTTCCGCACCGAGGTCGCTTTCCGTCGGCTGAACCTGGATACCGTCTCTGCGCAGACCAGCACGGGCCAAGAAGTCGGGATGGCACAGCTCAATATCCTCTTTGATGGCAACGGAAGCTGGCACGCCAGTCCCCTGCGCTTCGACCCCTTAGGCTGGGACCGGAGCGGCCTGCGCTACACCACCCTCTTTGCCGATGGGCATGTCAAGTTCCTCACCAACGATGACTACCAGAAGGCCTGGAGTATCCAGCTCGCCGCCCCGAGCAGCAACCCGTGTCAATAGATGCCTGACCTCACCGATCTCTTGCGCAACGCCGATGGCCCCGTGCGCCTCAAAGCCCGCTGGGTCTTGCCTATCTCTGGCCCACTTTTCGAGGACGGCGAGGTGGCATTTGAAGGCGGCAAGCTCACGTATGTGGGGAAGGCTCGGCCCGACGCAGGGGCGCTGGATCTAGGGGTTGCGGCGATCCTGCCGGGCTTTATCAATGTCCACGCCCATATCGAGTACACGGTTCTGCGTGGCCTGCTGGAAGATATGCCATTTTTTCCTTGGATTCGCGCCCTCACGGGCCTGAAGACCTTTCTCAGCGCCGACGACTGGATCACGTCGGCGAGCCTGGGGGCGGCGGAGATGGCGGCAGCGGGAGTTACCACGATTGGCGATGCCTGCGATGCGGGGGCAACCGTGAGCGCTCTGGCTAGCTCTGGGCTACGCGGCACGGTGTTTCGTGAGGTCTTTGGCATCGAGCCTTCGCCACCCGTGGCCCAGACTCTTGATATTCTCAAGCGCCAGCTCGCACAGATGACCAGCACGCTGGTGCGCAGCGGGGCCGAGGGGCGCGTGCACCTGGGAATCTCACCGCACGCACCGTATACCGTTAGGGCCGAGCTCTTTGAAGCACTGGGTGACTTTGCGGATCAGAGTGGCTACCTGCAGACCATCCACCTGGCCGAGTCGCCCGCCGAAGAGGCTCTTTTTCAGATCGGGGGCGGGCCGTTTAAAGAGATGTTTGACCGTCGTGGCATCCCGTGGGAGATCAAAAACATCTCGCCGATTGCCTACGCCAAGCAGTCCGGGGCGCTCGCCGCCTCCACACTGGCCGTCCACTGCGTCCACGCCACCGACGATGACATTACGCTTCTTGCCAATGCGGGAGCCTCAGTGGCGCACTGTCCGCGCTCCAATGGAAAGCTGGGGGCAGGACTCGCTCCCCTGCGGGCACTCAAAGCGCGTGGCTTGGACATCGGCCTAGGTACCGACTCGATGGTCTCAGGTAACTCCGTGGACTTTTTTGAGGAGATGCGCGCTGCGGTCTACGGCGCACGGGCACGCGAGCAGGACACGCAGGCCCTCACGGCGAAAGAAGCCTTGTTCTTAGCAACTCTTGGTGGGGCTCGGGCTCTGCACCGGGAGCGGGAGCTTGGATCGTTAGAGCGGGGAAAGCAGGCGGATCTCTGTGTGGTGCGGCTTGATGGGATTCACCATGCGCCCGCGGGGGACGACAGCCCGGAAGCGGCACTGGTCTACTCGGCAAGGGCCAGCGATGTGTGCTTAACGCTCGTGGATGGCCAGGCGGTCTACGACCATAGCCGCTTCCCCACCTTGGACGTGGCCCGGCTCCGGCAGAGCGTCGGTACAACCCGCAAAAAAGTACGAATGGAAGGCGAAAAGATCCTTGGCGAAGCGAACCAGCGGCGAAAGTAGTGGGAGTGGGAGCGGCACGAAAGGCGCGAGCGATGAGCTTGTCGGCTGGAGCACGCTGGCCATTGGGTTTGCGATCAGCACCCTGCTCCTGTGGAAAAACGGCGGCTGGAAAGTCTTTCGCGCTCCCACGGGCATGAGCGTGATGGAGTTCAACCTCTTTAACATCTGCATGCTCCTGACCGTCCCGTTCACCTGGATCTTGATCGTGCTTCGTCGTGAGGTCAGCGACTTTGGCTTTACGCCAGGCAATGCACGAGGCGCGATGATTCTCTCGCTGATTGTCGGGGTGGCCTACATTCCGGTTCTCGCCCTCTTCTCCGGCCAGAGAGCGTTCCAGGACTACTACACCCGCGTGCTCATGGATGATCGCGTGCTGATTGGGGTAGGTTGGGCCAAGGGCCAGCTCTCCGGGGGACAGATTGACTACGGCCGCTTTGTCCAGCACGAGCTGGTGATGTGCATGTACATGCTGGCCTGGGAGTGGTTTTTCCGGGGCTACTTGCTCTTTGGGCTCCGCAAGATCATGCCCACCTGGGCCGCCGCCATTGTGCAGGTGATTCCGTTCTTTATCCTACATCTGGGAAAGCCCCCCGCAGAGTTCTGGTCGTCGCTCGCCGGTGGCCTCCTGCTCGCTCCCATCGCGATCCGCTACAAGTCGTTTCTGCCGTGTTTCTTGATGCACTACTTCATCTCGCTGGGCAACGATATCGCGGTTCTCTACTTTCACTTCCGGTA
>NZ_CBAYMC010000031.1:0-24898 GCF_964826245.1 Armatimonas sp.
CGGGAGATTGGGCGCGTCCTAGCCCAAGTGAAGGCCATGGGCGAGGCGGAGAACACCATCGTGCTCTTCCTCTCCGACAACGGTGCGAGCGCAGAGATGATGGTGCGCGGCGACGGCCACGATCTCTCGCTCCCGATGGGCGCCGATGGCACGTTTTTGAGTATCGGCCCCGGCTGGTCAAGCCTCGCCAACACCCCGCTCCGCCGGCACAAGACCTGGGTGCATGAGGGCGGCATCTCCACCCCACTGATTGTCCACTGGCCCAAGGGGATCAAAGAGAAAAACGCGCTTCGGACAACACCCGCGCATTTAGTCGATGTCGTGCCGACCATCCTAGAGCTGGCCGGAGGAAGCACTACCCTGGGCCACGCCGCGCCTGGCAAGAGCCTAACACCGCTGTTTACCCGTGACAGCAACTTCTCCCACGACTCACTCTGGTGGGCGCACGAGGGGAACCGGGCGCTACGGGTCGGGGACTGGAAGATTGTCGCAGCGGGGAAAGACGCGCCGTGGGAGCTTTATAATCTCAAGGAAAGCCGTGCGGAGACCGAGAACCTGGCAGCAAAGCACCCCGAGCGGGTAAAAGAAATGGCCGCGCTCTGGCAGGCGCAGTGGGATGCCTATGTCAAACAAGCGCTAGAAAAGGCTCCCTAGATTATGCTCGTTAGTATCTTCAACGATGTTTTAGGCCCCGTGATGCGCGGACCGTCCAGCTCCCACTGCGCGGCGGCGCTACGGATCGGGCGGCTGGCGCGAGATTTAATGGGCGGCAAGATCGAGCGCGTCTTAGTGGAGTTTGATAGAAGCGGCTCGCTCCCGACCACGCACGCCAGCCAGGGCTCGGACATGGGCTTGTTCGGCGGCTTGCTCGGCTGGGACGCCGCCGATGAGCGCCTACCGAACTCGGATAAGGCACTGCGCGATGCGGGAATCGAGCTGATCATCAAGACGATAGATGTCGGCGACCCGCACCCCAATACCTACCGCCTCACGCTCTCGAACGCCACGGAGACGCACTCGCTCATCGCCATCTCCACCGGCGGTGGAATGATCGAGGTTCTTCGGATTGATGACCAGCCCATCTCCCTCTTCGGTGACCAGGAAGTGAGTATTGCGGGGCGCACGCTGCATCCAGTCTTGCCGGTCCTCACGCTGCCCAGCTCCACCGTCCCCTTCAAGAGTGCTCTGGGAATGCTGCGCCATGACGATGGCAAAGAGACGCCTCTCTGGAAGCTGGCGGCAGAGTACGAGAGGCAGCGTGGCGGGCTGACCGAGGACGAGGTGCTCGCCAAGGCGCTCAATCTCATCCAGATCCTGCGCCGCTCGATTGCGCAGGGCATCGCCGGGACGCACTACGAGGACCGGATTCTCGGAGCGCAGAGTCCTGGGTTCGCCCAGAAGCTCGCGGCGGGCCAGCTCCTCAATGGCGGCGCACTGAACCGGATCGTGCTCTACGTGACGGCACTGATGGAGGTAAAAAGCTCCATGGGTGTGATTGTCGCAGCGCCGACTGCTGGTGCCTGCGCCGCGCTTCCTGGTGCGGTGATCGCGATGGCAGAGGAGCTCGGCCTCGATGAGCTGGAGATGGCAAAAGCGTTTCTGGCAAGTGGCCGGATCGGGGTGTTTATCACGACGCGCTGGAGCTTCGCGGCGGAGGTCGGGGGTTGTCAGGCGGAGGGCGGCTCAGCGGCATGCATGGCGGCAGCAGCGCTGGTGCAGCTCGGCGGTGGGACGCTCACGCAGAGCCTTGCTGCCTCGTCGATGGCCTTGCAAAACATGCTTGGCCTGATCTGCGACCCTATCGCCAACCGGGTCGAGGCACCGTGCTTGGGCAAGAATGTCATGGCCGCCAGCAACGCGCTCTCCTGTGCCAACATGGCCCTTGCGGGCTACGACCCGCTGATTCCCTTAGACGAAGTGATCGAGACCGCCAAGCGCGTCTCCGCCCAGATGCCGCGTGAGTTGCGCTGCACCAATCTCGGTGGCCTCTCCATCTCCCCCACCTCACAAGCCATTGAGGAGCGCCTCGTGCAGCTCCAGCTTCGGAGAAACCAACCATGACCCTTTTACCTCTGGTGCTGCTCTGGCAAGGGCAGGTTCCGGCAAACTCGATCACGCCTCCGCCTGCCTCGCTCAAGGCCCCTGCGTTCTACAAAAAGTACATCAGCGCCAATGGCTACCCCATTGTAGCGTCGGAGAAGGTCAATGACTATGCGCTCAAAGAGGCGGCGTATCTGGTGAACCTAATGCTCGCCAAGCGCCCTGATGTGCGAAAGGCGATGATCACGAGTGGTTCCCGAATGTCTATTCTCGCCTACAACGAGTTCACGACCGACCAGCCGGACTTTGCCTGGCTCACTCCCAAGGACTTCTGGGATCGGCGGGCACGTGGCCTCGGCGGAAGTGAGACCGACCCACTCTGCTCGTGTGCGGAGGAAAATCTCCTGGCCTACCCCGGCGACCCGTACTCCACCGAGAACATCCTGATCCATGAGTTCGCCCACAATATTCATCTTCGAGGAATGGTAAATGTCGATAAGACATTCGATAAGCGTGTCAAAGCCAGCTACGACAGCGCCATGAAGGCGGGGCTCTGGAAAGGCAAGTACGCCGCCACGAACCACCATGAGTACTTCGCCGAGGGCGTGCAGTCCTGGTTTGATAATAACCGCGAGCCGGATCATGACCACAACCATGTCAATACTCGTGTCGAGCTCATCGAGTACGATCCCGGGCTGGCCGCACTCTGCAAGGAAGTCTTTGGCGACACCGAGCTCAAGTACACCAAGCCCGCCACCCGGCTGACCGGCCATCTTGCGGGCTATGACCCAAGCAAGGCCCCGCGCTTTGTCTGGCCCGAGCGCCTTCAGCCGAAGAAAACAACAAAATGAGTAATTCCGCATTGTCCCCCCGCCGGGCGGGGGTTAGGGGGGCGGATAAATCCCCCAATATCGTCTTCATCCTCGCCGATGATCTCGGCGTGCTTGACCTGGGGTGCCAAGGGAGCACGTTCTATGAGACGCCGAACCTGGATGGATTGGCGCACGAGGGCATGCGTTTCACCAGCGCCTATGCCGCATGCCCAGTCTGCTCCCCGACACGGGCCGCAGCGCTCACGGGAAAGTGGCCGCAACGCACGGGGATCACGGACTATATCAGTGAGGCAATTGGCAAGCTCGGCGGAACAAAACCAGGCTATCCCCTGCTCTGTCCGCCCGCGGCAGACAAACTGAGCCTATCGGAAACCACGATTGCTAAGAAACTCAAAAGCACGGGCTACGCGACGGGTTTTGTGGGCAAGTGGCACCTCGGTGGCGAGGGAACGCTCCCGGAAAACCATGGCTTTGACTTCAGTGTCGGCGGCGATGACCGTGGCGGCAATGCCCATGTCGGGCCGAGTAAGCTCCACAATCTTGAGCTAAAGCCGGGCGAGTGGCTGATGGATCGGCTCACGGATAAAGCGATTGAGTTTGTGGTGCAGAGCAAGGACAAGCCGTTTCTGCTCTGGTTCACCCCCTACGACCCACACACGCCGCTGGTTGGCAAGCCGGAGCTGGTAAAAAAATACGAGGCAAAGGCCGCCAAGCTCACGGCAGAGTTTCGCGACGAGCCGCCACGCAAAGACCGACGAACGCAGACGCATGCCGTCTATGCTGCGATGCTGGAGGACATGGACCGCAACCTCGGACGGCTCTTTGCAATGCTCCCCGAGAACACACTCGTGATCTTTACGTCGGACAACGGTGGCCTCTCGACCTCGGAGGGCTCCCCGACCAGCAACGCGCCGTACCGTGCGGGCAAGGGCTGGCTATACGAGGGTGGCATCCGCGAGCCGCTCCTCGTGAAGTGGCCCGGCGTCGTTAAGCCAGGCACCACTAGCGACTCGCTTGCCATCACCTGCGACTTCTTCCCGACGTTTCTGGAGGCCGCTGGCTTGCGCCCCGAGAAGCCCAACGGGGTGAGCCTGGTTCCTGTGTTTCGGGGCAAGAAGCTTGCGCCACGCCCGCTTTTCTGGCACTATCCGCACTATGGCAACCAAGGTGGCGGGATGGCCGCCGCCCTCCGCGACGGCGACTGGAAGCTGATCGAGTGGTTCGTCACTGAGCGCATCGAGCTCTACAACCTGAAATCAGACCCCGGCGAGCAGAAAAATCTCGCAGCGCAGGAGCCAGCGCGTGTGAAGGCAATGCAGGCTACGCTCCATGCCTGGCAGAAGTCCGTGGACGCCAAGTTCCCTATCAAAAACCCCAACCCAAAGAGTGAGGCAAAGTAAAGTGCTTTTAACTGCCCTGATGGCAAGTGCCCTAACCCTGGCAACGCAGCCCCCTGCTACCCTTTCCCTGATCCCCAAGCCAGTCTCTGTCACCCAAGCGAGCGGCGCATTTGTGCTCGATGAGCACGTCGTGATTGGCACGGATACCGCGAGCCGCCCCGCGGCAACGCTGCTCTCGGGCTGGCTGAAGGCGACCACGGGGCGTGCGACCAAGATCGCCAGCAAGGGCAGTATCACGATGAAGGTCAATCCGTCGCTGGCCAAGCTCGGTGCGGAGGGCTATCAGCTTGAGGTTAGCCCCAAAGGCGTGAGCTTGAGTGCCCCCAAGTACGCAGGGATTGTCAATGGCCTCCAGACCTTTCGCCAGCTCTGGCCGACGGGGAAAGTGCCGAAATTCACCCTACCCGCCCTCAAGATCGAGGATCAGCCAGCTTACGCCTGGCGCGGGATGATGCTGGATGTCTCGCGCTACTTTATGGACAAGGCCTATGTCCTGCACTTTCTCGATATCATGGCCGCCCATAAGCTCAATGTTCTGCACCTGCATCTGATAGATGACCAAGGCTGGCGGGTGGAGATCAAAAAATACCCCAAGCTCACCGAGATCGGGGGCTTTCGCGGCGAGGGCGCGGCGCGCGAGGGTGGCTTCTACACACAGGCCGATATCAAGGAGATGGTCGCCTACGCCGCGGCACGCAATATCACGATTGTCCCCGAGATCGAGCTCCCCGCCCACACGCTCTCGGCGGTCTGTGCCTACCCGTGGCTCGCCTGCACCGGCAAGCAGCACACGATGCCCACAACCCACTTCATCTCCGACGATCTCTACTGTGCGGGGAAGGCGACCACCTGGACGTTTCTGAGCGATGTCTTGGGTGAGCTCTGTGCGCTGTTTCCGTCGCCGTACATCCATATCGGCGGTGATGAGGCCAAGTACACCAAGTGGAAAGCTTGCCCGGACTGCCAAAAGAAGAAGACCGAGCTCGGGCTGGCGGATGAGAAAGCACTCCAGGGCTGGATGACCCGCGAGGTCGAAGCGATCTTGGCGAAGAAAGGTCGGCGGATTCTGGGCTGGGACGAGATCCTGCGCTGCGGGGTGAGCCCGACAGCAGGGATCATGCCCTGGGCCGACCCGAAGGCGGCGGGCGATGCGGCCCGAAGCGGCAATCCCGTGATGATGGCCCTCACTGATCACTGCTACTTCGACTTTCCCGAGAGCAAGCTCCGGGGCGAGCTTCAGGGCGCTGGCTGGCGACCGCCGGTGACGCTCCAAGCCGCCTACGACTGGAACCCCGTGCCGACGGGCCTCACGCCAGAGCAGCAGAAGAATGTCATCGGAGTGCAGGGCTGCCTCTGGACCGACATGTTCCTGCACAAGCCCGAGCTTAAAACAAACCCCGGCCCCGCACTCTACGGCGACTACTTCACGCTCCCCCGCGCCGCCGCCCTCGCCGAGGTGGCGTGGACCTCGCAGTCCCAGCGCAGCTTCCCGGACTTCACCGAGCGCATGAAGCGCCAGTATGTCCGCTACAGCGACTACGGCTGGAACTTCCGCCTGCCGCTCCCAGAGCTTGTGAGAAATGGCAACCAGGTAAGCGCGGTCTGCCCGATCGAGGGCGGCACCGTCCGCTACACCACCGACGGCACCGATCCTACGGCCAGCTCGCCGGAGCTCAAGGGCACCGTCACCGTCACGCGCTTCGAGGACTTCAAGGCCATCACGCTCGCCCCCGACGGCAAGCGCACCAGCCTGATCTTCGAGACCGTGGCTGCGGCAAATCAGTTCAAGCAATACGGCACCAAGCTCGGGGAGTGGAAATCGGGCAAAGTCGGCGACCGCAAGCCGCTCCCCGTCGAGTTCGACGCCACCGGCCTGATCTCCAGCGACGGCACCTACCAGGTTACTTTTGTCTACACAGGAGGCCGAGAGCGGCTGGACATTGATAAAGTCGAGGTCTTCCGCAACGCCGAAACCACGCCGCTGGCCACCGACATACACCACGGCTTCACCGGCGGCGCAAAGAAAGACAATATCTACACCCTAAAAATCAACGGCTACCAGACCGGGGCGAGATTCACCGTCCGCGCCCACATCTACGGCGACGAAGGCAGTGACTCGAATGGGGTTGTGCTGATCAAGAAAATTTCGGACTAACATCATTGCCTAGCCGCCCAACGCGCGGCTAGGCAATATTGCTATGTTGTCTAGGCCACGGTTGCCCATGCTAGGAAAACGTCCAAGATTTTCTCAAGAGTGTACCTGCTTCACCCGCCGTCCCCATCTAAGGCGCGGATGGGATAAAATGTACCGATGCGTGAGTTGATCCTGACATACCTGCGTGGCGGAATGCCTGCTCTCACGCCTGCGTCCGGGGAGCGGCTTGCCGAAGCGGCATCACACTGTCTTGATGAGCAGGGGCATGAACTGCGTGTCGTCCTTGCGGTGGCGGGAAACCACACCGAGTCTTTTGTCTTGGAGCGCCTTCCCGTAGATGAAGTCATTCGACGCACCTACAACGACCCGGAAGAAGCCACCGAAGAAGGAGCCTGCGCGATTGCCATTCTCCTGGCACGGGAACTGACAGGCTGGAGCGTTGTGCGCCGCGCTCGCCGTGGCACGGGTTTTGATTACTACTTGGGAAGCGACCAGGCACTAGATTTTCAAGCACGGCTGGAGGTTTCCGGGATTCGGCAAGGAACCCAAGCACAGATCGAAGCGCGGGTTCGTCAGAAACGAGCACAGACGACACAGTCGGACAGCACTCTGGGGCACCTGAGCGCCTATGTGATTGTCGTAGAGTTCAGCCGCCCCGAAGCGAGGATAGAGAGACGATGACACTGGAACTGGAAGCGAAGCACAACGAGGCGATGGCGCTGGTAGATCAAGCAGACGCCGCCCAGCGACGCCGTGACACGGTGCGCGAACAACAGCTACGGCACGAAGCCTTTTTGAAAGAAAAGGAAGTGGCGCTTGCCTGTGCGGAGCAAAAAGACACTCCCGCCGCGACTCTCGCCATTCTCCTCTGTAGCGCCGCCTCCCTCGCCAGCGAGACCGGCCAACCCCGCGAAGCCGAGCGCCTCATCGCCCGTGCGCTCTCCGGTGACCCGCCACACGCCCTCGCGGAAGAGCTTCGTGAGCTATGGGAGAAAGTGCGCCCTCAGCTCCGCAGCCTCCAAGCCGCCTGAAAGTTCCGCCATGCCCATACCTACGGCGACGAAGGCAACGATTCCAATGGGGTTGTGCTGATCAAGAAAATTCTCTAGCGGCGTATAAGCCTTCCCGCAGGAATGGAGAGTGCTCCTGCGCGAAGCACTCCCATCCTAAAGGGGACGAACTTACCCCCTTCGCGGAGCGTACCCAGAGGGTGCCCAGGTCGCCGTCTCAGCGGCGGGGGGAGGTGCGCCGTCGCTTGACGATCACCAGCCCTCCCCTAAGTGGATGAACCTAAGCGATCCGGGATGTAAAAAACGCAATGGCTACGGCTTTTAATGGGCGGCAATAGGATTTTCAGGACGCGATGCCGAATCTCTGGACAATGCAACCTGTCCTACCTCCGCGCCCCAATATCGTCTTTATCCTCTCCGATGATCTGGGCTGGGCGGACACGGAGCTGTATGGCAAGACGAAGCTCTACAAGACGCCGAACTTGCTGCGCCTTGCCAAGCGCGGGATGGTGTTCTCACGGGCGTACGCGGCGAGCCCGCTGTGCTCCCCGACGCGGGCGAGTATTCTGACAGGACAGAGCCCAGCGCGGATTGGAATCACCGCGCCCAACTGCCACCTGCCCGAGATCAAGCTTGCCGCATCGGTGCAGAAAAACGCGCCTCCGACGGCAAAAGCCTTGCCGTGCGAGAGTGCGACGCGGCTTAACACGAGCTACGTGACGCTGGCGGAGACGCTGAAGTCGGCAGGGTACGCGACAGCGCACTTTGGCAAGTGGCACTTGGGCGCGGAGCCCTACTCGCCGCTTCAGCAGGGCTTTGAGGTTGATCTGCCGCACACCCCCGGCCCCGGCCCCGCGGGGAGCTTTGTCGCCCCCTGGAAGTTTCCCAACTTCAAAGAGCACACGCCAAGTGAGCATATCGAGGACCGGATGGGCGACGAGGCCGTGGCCTGGATGACCAAGAACAAAGACAAGCCGTTCTTTCTCAACTACTGGCAGTTCTCGGTGCACGCCCCGTTCGATGCCAAAAAATCGCTGATAGAGAAGTACAAAGGGCTTGTAGACCCGAAAAGCCCGCAGCGTAGCCCCACCTATGCCGCGATGGTGGAGTCCATGGACGACAGCGTCGGCAAGCTTCTGGATGCGCTGGATCGCCTCGGGATTGCGGATAAAACGGCGATTGTCTTTCTCGCGGACAACGGCGGCAACATGTACAACACGGTCGACGGCACCACGCCCACCAGCAATGCCCCGCTCCGAGGCGGCAAAGCGACGGTGTATGAGGGCGGGATTCGCGTCCCGTGCGTCGTGAGCTGGCCCAGCGTCACCAAGCCGGGCTCG
Source organism: Armatimonas sp. (assembly GCF_964826245.1). Taxonomy (NCBI): domain Bacteria; kingdom Bacillati; phylum Armatimonadota; class Armatimonadia; order Armatimonadales; family Armatimonadaceae; genus Armatimonas; species Armatimonas sp. Next base: position 8,779 of record NZ_CBAYMC010000031.1, read on the forward strand.
CAGAACAACGAGGCAATAGTCCAGAGCACGGACTTCTACCCGACGATTCTGGAGCTGCTCAAGCTCAAGCCCGAAGGAAATCAAAGCTTCGATGGGCGCAGCATTGTCCGTGCTCTCAGCGGCAAGTCGCTCGCGCCCAAGCCGATCTTCACGTTCTTCCCCCACAGCCCCAATGTCCCCGACACGCTCCCGCCCGCCGTTACCGTTCACTCCGGCGACTGGAAGCTGATCCGGCTCTTTCACCAAGGAGAAAACGGCGCACATGCCTACCAGCTCTACAACCTCAAGGACGATCTGGGCGAGGTAAATAACCTCGCGGCCAGTCAGCCGGAGCGGGTGAAGCAGCTCGATGCGCTGATCGCGGGATTTCTCAAAGACACCAAAGCGGTCGTGCCGCTCCCCAATCCCGCCTACCATGCAAACGCGAAGCCCGAAGCGGCGACTCCGCCTGGTGCTGATCCCTTGGGAGGCTGGAAGGCACGTGGCTGTGAGGCAGTTATCAAAGACGGCGCATTGATCGTCACCGGGACCAGCCCGATGCCGTTTCTGGGGTTCGCCGCGGGGAAAATCGGCGGCCCGACGACAGTCTCGCTCCGTGTGAAGAGTTCGGGCGGAGGCGAAGGCAAGGTCGAGTGGCTCCCGACGCCGCAAGCCACCGACAAGGCAAAGTCGGTCGCCTTTACCCTCAAGGCCAGCGGGGAGTGGCAGGAGCTTACCGTCACGCTGCCCGCCGAGGGCACACGGGGCATCCTACGGCTGTATCTCCCCGCACAAAAAGACCCTCTCACCTTGGACTGGATTGAGGTCAAACCAACCCAAGGTAGATCCCAACGCTGGAATTTTGACAAATGAAACCAAATATCATCGTGATTCTTGTGGACGACATGGGCTTTGCCGATATTGGCTGCTATGGCTCTGAGATTCCGACCCCTAACCTCGATGCGCTGGCGAAAAACGGCGTGCGCTTTCGGCAGTTCTACAACACCGCACGCTGCTGCCCGACGCGGGCGGCACTGCTCACCGGGCTCTACTCCCACCAGGCAGGCGTGGGGCACATGGTGGAGGATAAAGGGCTCCCGGGCTACTCGGGCCGCCTCAATGACCAGTGCGTGACCCTGGCGGAGGTACTCAAACCTGCGGGCTACTTCACGATCATGTGCGGCAAGTGGCATGTCGGGCAGAACCTCGGGGTCGTGCCCTGGGAGCGCGGCTTTGAGCGCTCGCTGAACGCCGCAGCGGGAGGGTTCTACCAGCCCGGAGACGAGCGAGCGAAGCTCTTTCTCAACGGCAAGGCGAACCCAGAATTGTCCAAGAGCTGGTACTCGACCGATCTCTGGACCGAGTACGGAATTAAGTTTATCGACGAGGCACGCACCGCCAAGAAACCGTTTTTTCTCTATCTGGCCCACAACGCGCCGCACTTTCCGCTCCAAGCCCCCGCGGAGGATATCGCACGCTTCAGAGGAAAGTACCGAGCGGGCTGGGACAAGCTCCGTGAGGATCGCCTTGCAAAGCAAAAACAGCTCGGGCTGGCGGAGCGTGACTGGAAACTCGCGCCGCGTCCTGAGGCAATCAAGGCCTGGGAGAGCCTGAGCGAGACAGAGAAAGACCGCTTCGACCACATGATGGCGACCTACGCGGCGTGCGTCTGGCACATGGACAAGGCAGTAGGGACATTGGTCGCGGCTCTGAAAGAGCGGGGCGAGCTGGAGAACACGCTGATTCTGTTTATGAGCGACAACGGGGGCAATGCGGAGGGCGGTCCCAATGGCACCACCAAGGGCGAGCCTACCCAGCCAGACTCCAACTGGTTCTCGGGGCAGTCGTGGGCGTGGCTCCAGAACACCCCGTTTCGGGAGTACAAGCACTACACCCACGAGGGCGGCATCTCGACGCCGCTGATCGCCCACTGGCCCAGCGGGATTCCGCGCAGCCGCAACGGAGCATGGGAGTCGCAGCCGGGGCACTTGATTGACATCATGGCGACCGTGGTGGATGTGGGCGGCGCAACCTATCCCGGCGGCAAGATCAAGCCAAAAGAGGGCGTAAGCCTGCGTCCCGCGTTCTTGGGCAAGCCACTGGCACGCACCCAGCCCCTCTTCTGGGAGCACGAAGGCAATCGTGCCGTGCGCGACGGACGCTGGAAGGCAGTCGCCAAAGAGAACCAGCCCTGGGAGCTCTACGATATCGAGAGAGACCGCAGTGAGCTAAAAAACCTCGCCGCCAGCGACACGGGGCGAGTCACAGCCTTGGCGGCAAAGTGGGATGCCTGGGCTGCGCGTGCCAGTGTGCTCCCTCTGGGTGGCTGGCGCGGCAAGAAGGGCGCGGCAGAGAAAACCTCGACAAAGACTCGCTTTGTTCTCAAGGCGGGCGAGCATCTAGACAAAGCCGATGCGCCTGCAATCGCCAACCGCGCTTTCACGATCACCGCGAGTTTTGACACCAAAACGGCCACAGAGGGCGTGCTTGTCGCGCAGGGAGGCTCGGCGCTGGGCTACTCGCTCTTTCTGGAAGACGGCAAGCTGGTCTTTGCCTTCCGCACCAAAGCAGGTGTGGCCCGTGTGGCGACAACAGAGATAGTTACAGGGAGCCATACGGCGCTGGTTGCCGTGGCGAAAAACGGTGCGCTTCGCCTGAGCGTCGATGGCAAGTTGGTTAGCAAGGCAGCCGGAAACGGCCCGCTAGCCCCTCTTCCCACAGATGGATTAGACGTTGGCACGGATGCCGGTGGGCAAGTCCTGGCCTACAAAAACGGAGAGAAGTTCGGTGGAACCATTGCCTCCCTTGTGATTGAGATAGAAGGTATAATCGAGCCGCTATGACGCCAAACACTTACGCTCTCGCCTCTCTTGTCTTGCTCCTCATTGTGCCCAGCACACAGCAGAAAAACGACGCTATTGTCCCGCCTACGCAGCCCTCAAAGCTAAAGTTTGAGAAAATCACAATCAATGCGGCGTCTGATTTTGAGGCGGCGGGAGCTGGGGACATTAACGGTGATGGCAAGCTCGACCTTATCTCCGGCGATACCTGGTACGAAGCGCCGAGATGGACGCCGCATCTGTTTCGTGAAATCGGCGTCTGGGGGCGTGGGCCGGGCTCCAGCGGCTACCGCGCCAGCTTTGCCGAGCTGCCTTTAGATATCAATGGCGATAAAAAGCTCGATATCGTCTCATCGGACTATGCCAGCGGCGAGCTTTTCTGGCACGAGAACAACGGCAGCACGTCGGGAAGCTGGACGCGTCACTCCATCGCCAAGCCCGGAAGCGCTGAGACCACGGTCTTTGCGCCGCTGACGGGTAAAAACGCCAAAGACATTCTCCCCAACTGCGGCGGGCAAGTAGTATTTTATGAGCTGCGGGATAAAAATTGGGTGGAACATAAAGTTGGGACACAGGGCGCGGGGCATGGGATCGGGTTTGGGGATGTCAACGGCGATGGCAAGTGCGACTTGGTCACCCCAAGCGGCTGGTGGGAGAACCTCGACGCAAAAAACGACAAGTGGGCCTGGCATCCTGAGTTTACCTGCAAGCCCGGCGACCTGGGAATCTCTACCCCGGTCTACGACTTCGACGGCGATGGCAAGAACGACATTGTCTTTGGTAGCGGACACAGCTACGGCCTCTACTGGCTACGTAACCTTGGCGGTGGAAAGTGGGAACAGCTTCCCATTGACCTCTCGGCGTCGCAGTTCCACACACTCGTCTTGGTCGGCGATAAAGTCTTCACCGGCAAGCGCTACAAGGCCCACGACCACGATCCGGGTGCCGAAGAGCCGCTGGGTCTCTACTACTACCAGTTCGACAAAAAGAAGAACGTCTGGCAGAAGTTCATCATTGACGCGGGGACGCAAGCGGGAACAGGCCTGCTGATGGTGGTGCAAGACATCACCGGCGATAAGCGCCTCGACATTGTCGCGCCCGGCAAGAGCGGCCTCTATCTCTTTCAGGGGAAGTGATAAAATGCTGTCCATGTTCTTTCATGCCGTTTACTTTTACCCCCGCGAGGATGCCCAGCCCGGCGATGCTGAGACGCTTGCAGCGGGTTGCCGGACACTCTCCGCCATTCCCGGGCTGACATTTTTTCAGGTGGGACACACCGCGGGCACACCGCGTGATGTCGTGGACAACACCTACGCCGTAGCACTCCTCACCGCCTTTGCCGATGTCGCGGGCCACGATGTGTACCAGGATCACCCGGTTCATCTGGCGTTTATCGCGGCCAACAAGCATCTCTGGAGCCGTGTCCAAGTCTACGACTCGATTGTCGAATAGCACGTTTCCCCGAGTCTTTGCGCTTGCGGACACGCACTTTGGCTTCGGGGTGAACAAGACCATGCACCGCTTTGGGGCGGAGTGGTGGCATCACCCCGAGAAGATTCTGAAGCGCGCCTGGCAAACTCTAGGCAGCGAGGACATTCTCCTCATCCCTGGCGATCTCTCGTGGGCCACCAAGCCCAGGCAAGCCCTCCCAGACTTGGAGTTTATCGCGCAGCTTCCGGGCATCAAGATCTGTATCAAGGGCAACCACGACTACTGGTGGGAGTCCGATAAGCACCTCAAGTTCCCGGGCTTGCTCGATCCCCCACATCGCCTTGGGGACTTAGGCATCGCGGGGACGCGTGGCTGGGACTTGAGTAAGCCTGAGATTCTTGCCCGTGAGCGCAAGCGCCTAGAGAAAAGCCTCGCCGCCATCGCCGATGCGCCCGTAAAAATCGCAATGCTCCACTACCCTCCCCAGCCCTTTCTGGATCTCCTAAGCGCCGCAGGTGTCTCGCACTGTGTCTATGGCCACGTCCACCTGCGCTCCTTCCCCGAAGACGAGGCGCTCGTCTGCCAGGGCGAGGAGCTTGAGGGCATTAAGTGCTACTGTGTCGCCTGTGACCGCATCAACTTCACACCACTACAGATTGCATGACCCCACCAGAACCCGGCCCCCTTCCCTACCTTGAGGGTGGGTGGGTTCCTGGGTGGGTCGGGCTCTAGTTTCGCAGGGGCTGGCCAGTTTCGATCAGGTGCCGGATGCGCTCGTGGGTGAGCGGCTCGTGGCAGAGCTCCAAACACGCGATCCGCTCACGCTCTCGAAGTGACGTTGGGTCAGTGGGGCCACCACAGAGTACCTGAATCACGGCCCCAGAGAGACGCAGCTCGTGCGGTGTGATACGTCCTTGCGCGTGCATCTCCGCCATCGCGGCACGGAGAGGCGCAGGATCGGTGGGCGGTGGCGGCAGTGGCGCGACGGGGAGCGGAGAGTCTGTCAGCTCCAGGGCACGCTGCCTTGCTTCATAGAACAGGCGATCCGCATTGCGAGCGATCGTGTCCTGGGGCCGCAGAAATCCCCGGCGCTGTGCCTCGTACGCCGACGTACTGACCTGTCCCCCCATCACAAGCTGAAGCACACTGCGGGCATCTCCTACCCGTGCGTACAGCTCGGAGATTCCCCCGAAACTCGGCAGCAAGCCCGCACTCACTTGAGTCAGCCCCAGGTAGGTCTCTGGCGAGAGGTGCAGTGTGGGAAGATGTAGTGCCAGCTCCGCCCCTCCCCCCCGCGTAAAGCCCTGAATTGCCCCCACCAGAGGAATCGTGGCATGGGCAAGCCGCAGGTACACCGCCTGCGCCACCGTGATATCGTCCTCAATCTGTGCGAAATCCCCTTGAGAGATCGCCTCCCACCAGCGCACCAGGGAGAAACCTGCCGTAAAATCTCGACTCTCTCCGGTCACGACAAGGGCAAGGAACTCACTCTCCGCTCGCTCCAGAGCCTTCAGAAGGAACTCCAGCGTGGGTATCGTCAGGCGATTGTCCGGGGGGTGCAGGCAAAAGCAGGCGACTCCATCTCCCAGATCTCGAAAGGCTCCTAGCGGGCCTTGCTCGATAATCGGCCAGTGGCTCTGGGTCAGGTACTGGGGCGAAGGGGAAGGAGCCGCGTAGAGCCGCCCCCGCCGCTCTGCCTCCAGTACAAAGGGTCCCTTACTCCAGCCGAACCCCCACTCCATCGCCTGATCCACCGCAAGCTCCGTCGTGGCAATCTGTGGACGGATCGCATCGAGATACGCAAAGAGGCTCTCTTGCACACAGACCAGAAAGGGGTCATTTGGGTCTATGGTGACAGTCTGTGGGGGGCGGTACTCACCTGTTTGCAGATCCAGAACCAGGTTTCCCTCCTGTGGCCAGAACCCGCGCCAGTGCTTCTCGGTAAGGAGTGTCTCCAGCACCGAGGGAAGGTACATCCGGTTGTGTAGCGGATCGTCGGGGATAGCGCTCGAGAGGGCACGAGCCTGCTGCACCAGAGTCTCCAGACCGAGGCGATCGGCCATCTGAAAGATACCATAGGGCCGCCCTATCAGCGGGCCGGTCAGAGCATCCACTTTTTCAATGTCCAGCTCACTCTCCAGCGCTAGATGAAGGACATCGAAGAAGTGTGCGGTAAAGACCCGCATCGCCACAAATCCGGGGCTGTCGTGAACCATCACCACACGATGCCCCAGTGTCTCTTCCGCGAAAACACAAAAACGCTCTAGCAGATTGGGATCGGTGGTCTCTGTGGCGGCCACCTCCACGAGCTTGTGGTAACGAGGCGGAGCGGAAAAGTGCGTCGCAAAAAGCCGCTGGTGCAGCATGTCGCTACTCCCTACCAACAGACTACGTAGCGTAAAAAACCGGGTCGTCGTGCTGAGCATGGTCTCCGGCCCAAGAAATAGCTCCAGCCGATGCAGGAGCCGACGCTTAAGCTCAAAATTATCCGCAATGGCCTCGACTACCCAGTCTGCCTCCCGGCAGACCGTCAAGTCACTGAGCCCCCCTAGCTTAATCTGGCTGAGATACTCCGGCAGAAAGAGGAGCGGCGGACGTAGCACCCGAAGCTGTGCCACCGCTTTTCCCGCTAGATCCGGCGAGGAGTCCAGTAGATGAACCTGCCACCCCGCATTCAGAAGCTGAGCCGCAATCCCAATACCCAGTGCACTTGCGCCAATGACAACTCCGACACCCTTTTCGCTCATGATAACCCCCGTCTTTGAGAATCATCTGCAGTATACTAATAATTTGGTCAAAGTGGGGAGGAATCAGTTTCGGAGTGGTTTTCCGGTCTCCAGCAGGTGCCGCATCCGCGCCATCGAGAGCGGCTCCTGGGCAAGCTGCTGAAACGCCGCACGCTCACGAGCGAGAAGCGCAGTCTCCGTCGTTTTCTCTTCCGTCAGCACCCACGCTAAGGCCTGTGCAATTCGCCGATCGTGTCCCATCAGAGTAACAGGCAGGACTACCTTGCCAGGTTCCCGATCCGGGCCAGACCAGGGTTGCGTTGCCTCTGGTGCCACCCGAAGAGCCTCTGTTAGTAGCTGGTCCGCATTGGCGACGATGCCATCTGTGGGACGAAACCAGCCGCGCTTTCTTGCCTCGTGAGCACTGGTGGAGTTCTGATTGAAGAAAATCGCCTCAAAGGCGGCCTGGGCGGAGCCAAAGCGGTAGAGTGCCTCTTTGACACCGCCCCCACAGGGGATCACGCCCACCGCGCACTCGGGCAGGCCTAGCACGGTCTCGGGCGAGGCGACGATGCGCCCGCAGTGTAGCGCCAGCTCGCACCCGGCTCCCAGTGTGTAGCCATGGATCGCGGCAACAGTGGGGATCTTGGCGTACTTGACCCGTAGAAACGTCTCCTGGCACTGCTTCATGTCAGCCTCGATCCCCACAAGATCACCCTGCTCCATCGCCGTGACCAGCCGGGCGAGGTTGTAGCCCGCAGAGAAGCACGGCCCCTGTCCGGTGAAGACCAACGGAAGCCCCTGTCGCTCGGCCTCGTCCACGGCGGCGATAACCGCGTCGCACTGGGCCGGGTCAAAGACATTGAGCTTGCCGCGTAGCTCCAAGATCAGTGTGCCTTGCTCTTGCCGCAGAGCAGGATAGGCTGGCTTTTGAGGTGCGTTTCCTGCCAGAGCAAACGGCCCCTTCTCCCAGCCGAAACCCCAGCACATCGCATTGTCAATCGCCTCGTGGCTCTCGGCGATCTCGCCTGCGATAGCGGCGGCATAGTCACAGAAGCGCGGCACGACTGTCTCGACCAGCGCATTGCCTGCCTCAGTGATGGTTTCCTCTCTAGGGCGATAGGTGAGCGTTGCCCAGTCGAGGGCGAGAATCTCCTTGCCCACGCGCTTGTAAAACCCTGCACCCGATTTCTGGCCTGTCCGTCCCTCAGAGATTAAGAGATTGAGCTTCTCTGGCAGGCGCAGGCGCTCACGCAGTGGGTCATCCGGGAGGGCATCGTATTGATTCTTCGCGATACTGGCGATGATGTCCAGGCCCACTAAGTCCGCCATGCGAAATGTCGCGCTACGGGGCCGGCCTAGCGCGGGGCCGGTGAGTGCATCCACCACTTCGACGGGAACATTTTGCTCAATGGCCGTGTGGATCGTGTCTAGCAAGTGCGTGATCCAGAGCCGCGTCGAGATAAAGCCCGGCGTGTCCTTGGCAACGACTACACGATGATTGGTCCGCGCTTCCATACCGGCAATAAACGCCTGGAGAAGCGCGCTATTGGTGACGGGTGTCGGCACGACCTCAACGAGCTTCAAGTAGCGTGGCGGGTTAAAGAAGTGCGTCCCAAAGAACCGCCGCCGAAACGCCATCCCGCAGTGCTTGGACATCGCCGTGAGCGAGAGCCCGCTCGTGTTGCTTGTGACAAGCGTTTCGGGCCCTACCACGCTCTCCAGGCGAGTAAGAAGCGCTTGCTTGAGCGCTAAGTTCTCCGCAATCGCCTCGATGACCCAGTCGGCACTGCCGCAGACACTCAGCTCCTCCGATGAGCCGGCCACGATGCGCTCAGCGTACTCGGGGAGATAGAGAAGCGGCGGGCTACTCTTCACCACCCGCATTTTCCCGGACGCCGCTAGCTCTACCGACTGGTCAAGCAAGTGTACCGTCCAGCCCGCGTTGGCCAGATCGGCGGCGATTCCCCCGCCCATTGTCCCTGCACCGATCACCACGGCAACGCCTTTCTCTTTCATCGTGGCGCCAAGCTCCGTTTTTCAAGGCCATTGTAGAGATGCCCCGGTCGGATGATGCGGTTGTTTTCAAGCTGTTCGATAATATGGGCACTCCAGCCGGTGGTGCGGCTCAGCACAAAGATCGGGGTGTAGACGGGGATCGGTAGCTCCATCAGGTAGTAAACACTCGCCACGGGAAAGTCCAAGTTGGGGTGGAGCTTCTTGGCCGCCAGCATCTCTGCCTCGACCAGCTCGGAGATCTCCCACCAGAGCGTATTGCCCGTGCGCTCAGCGAGCTCTTTGGCGTAGCCTTTGACGATCTTGGCGCGCTCGTCGCCGTGCTTGTACTCCCGGTGGCCAAAGCCCATGATCTTTTTCTTTTGCACCAAGGCATCCCGAACCCACTGTTGTGCACTCTCCGGACTCCCGATCTCCTGTAGCATCTCCATCGCCGCCTCGTTGGCTCCGCCATGAAGAGGGCCCTTGAGGGTTCCGATGGCGCTAACCACGCCACTGTAAAGATCAGAGAGCGTCGAGACGGTGACCCGCGCAGCAAAGGTGCTGGCATTGAAGCCGTGCTCGGCGTAGAGAATCTGGGTCACGTTAAAAACGTGGGCAAGGTAGTCCGTGCGTGGTGTCCCGGTGAGCAGGTGGAAGAAGCTGGCGTTGTGATCGAGGCTTGAATCGGGGGCAATCGGCTCCTGCCCCTGGCTGATTCGCCACGACGCACAGACGAGAGTAGGCAGCTTTGCATAGAGACGCTCCGCCTTTCGGAGATTACTCTCGTCTTCAGGCAAAAACATCGCCAGCAGCGCGACAGCGGCTTTGAGCCGATCCATCGGGTGCGCGTTGTTTGGCATCGTACGAAAGAGTTCATAGAGGGCAGGGGGAACCTCACGATCCGTGCGGATGCGCTGGTTAAATGCCTCTAGAGCGGCTCTCTCGGGAAGCTCGCCGTAGAGAAGCAGATACGCCACCTCATCCATTGAGCAGTGCTTCACTAGGTCGTGGATGTCGTAGCCACGGTAGAGAAGCTCATTTTTCTCCGCGTCCACCATTGAGACAGCGGAGATTCCGGCGATTACCCCTTCAAGTCCGGGTTTATAGCTGCTTGTGTCCAAGAATTCACCTCTTTGTCAAACTCTGTGTATTTTTCGTAGCCGATAAGCTCATAGAGCTCGGTGCGGGTCTGCATGTGCCCCAGTAGGCTTTGCTGCGTCCCCGTTTGCTGTAGCGTTGTGTAGACCTCACGGGCAGTAAAGAGCATTGCACGAAATGCCGTCATCGGAAAGATCACGAGCCGATAGCCAAGCCGTGCAAACTCTTCTGCAGAGATCATCGGGGTCTTGCCAAACTCTGTCATATTAGCCAGTAAGTAGGTTCTGGGGAGGGCGCGGGCAAGGGCTTCAAACTCTTCGGGACTCTGCAAGCCCTCGGGGAAGATCGCGTCCGCCCCCGAGTCCACGTAGCGCTTGGCACGCGCAATCGTATCGTCTAGGCCCGTCACGCCCCGCGCATCGGTGCGGGCAATGAGAAAGAACTCTGGGTTTGACCGTGCTCTCACGGCGGCGCGAATTTTTGCGGCCATTGCCTCGGGCGCGATCAGGCTCTTGCCCTCTAAGTGCCCACAGCGCTTGGGGGAGAGCTGGTCCTCCAGATGGAGCCCCGCCAGCCCCGCATGCTCGTACTCCTCGACCGTGCGAGCCACATTGAGCACATCGCCAAAGCCCGTGTCAGCATCGGCGATGACGGGTGTTCCAGGGACAGCGCGACAGATATAGCGTGCCTGCTGGGCAAACTCAGTGAGCGTGAGCAGCGCAATATCAGGGTAGCCCGTCAGCGCGTTGGTGAGGCCTGCGCCCGAGAGATAGAGCGCGGGGTGTCCACACGCGACGGCTTGCTGTGCCGTGATGGCGTTAAAAATGCCCGGCAGGACGACCTGGCTTTCGGTAAGGAGTGTCCGCAGGCTCATGGTTTCTTTGCTCCCTCCACATAGAGCGCAATGGCGGCATCTGCCAGAGCGATTGCCTGAAGCTGACTCTTCGGCGCAGCCTCCAGAGCACTCAGGGAGTCTTGGAGGGGGTGCCACGCGAGGAGTGGCGGGATTCGTCCTGTGATCAGGCGCTTGTGGAGCTGGGTCGCAATCGTCAGGCGGTTGATCTCATTGGTGCCCTCAAAGATGCGGAAGATACGAGCATCGCGGTAGAGGCGAGCGATAGGCACCTCCTCGGAGAAACCCAAGCCGCCGTGGATCTGCAGCGCTTCGTCGGCCACAAAGTCTAGGACCTCGGTGCAGAAGACCTTGGCGATAGCGCACTCAATAGCAAACTCCTCTCCCGCCGCCAGCGAGCCTCCCGGGAAACGATCCAAGAGCGCTGCCGTCCGGTAGATCACACTCTCGGCGGCAGCGACTTTCTGTGTCATGCGTGCAAGCTTATCGGCGATGATCTCAAATCTATCCAAGGGCTGACCGAACTGCTTGCGGGTGCTGGCGTGGGCACGGGCGAGGGCAAGAGCTTCTTTTGCCATTCCCAGCGCCGCCGCACCGATATTGAGCCTCCCGACATTGAGAGGAAAGAGCGCCGCCTTATGCCCCTTCCCGACCTCCCCCAGCACAGCCGCATGTGGGATGAGCGCGTTGTCCAGAAACAGTGCCGCAGTAGACGAGCCCTTCAGCCCCAGCTTTTTCTCGTCCTTGCCCCGGCTCAGGCCAGGCGTGTTTTTCTCCACCAAAAACGCTGTCAAGTGCTCCCCATCCACTTTAGCAAAGACGGTGAAGAGATCTGCAAAGCCCGCGTTGGTGATCCAGAGCTTCTGTCCACTGAGACGCCAGCCTTCATCAGTTTGGGTCGCGCGGCAGGAGAGCCCCAGTGCATCCGAGCCCGCCCCCGGCTCCGAGAGAGCAAAAGCCCCTATCGCCTCCCCCGTTGCCAGCTTGGGAAGCCAGTGCGTCTTCTGGGCCTCGCTCCCAAACCAGAGCAGGGGCAGGATCGCAACTCCCGTGTGGACATTGAAGGGAATCGCAAAGCTCGGGCAGGCACGCGCCGTCTCCTCGCAAAACCGTGCGATGAGGGTTCGGGTCAGCGCAATCCCGCCCAGCTCCTCAGGAATCGCCCCACCGAGTAGCCCCAGCTCTCCTGCTTGCCGCAACAAGCGCTCTAAAAGCCCATCCTCGCACGCCTCAATGCGATCTGCGGCGGGCCGCACCTCGCCCTCCAGAAACGGTAAGATCGCCGCGAGGCACTGCTTCTCAAAGCTGTCTAAAAGTCGTGGAGCCGAAAACTCCCCTCGTAGAAACGCTCCCCCGGTCATCGGTGCTACAGCTTCCCTATGAGCTCAGGGATCGCCTGATGGATATCGGCCACTAAGCCATAGTCCGCGATCTCGAAGATCGGGGCATCAGGGTCGGTGTTGATGGCGACAATTACCTTGGAGTCTTTCATGCCCGCCAGGTGCTGGATACTCCCCGAGACTCCCGCCGCGATATACAGATCGGGCGCGACCACTTTCCCGGTCTGGCCCACTTGCAGCTCATTGGGTGCAATCTCTGCATCCACGGCAGCCCGGGTCGCTCCTGTGGCTCCGCCAAGCGCGTCCGCCAGTCCGCCGATGAGCTTCTCGAAAGTCGCGGCATCGCGTGTCGGTCGCCCCCCCGAGACCACGACGCGGGCTTGGGCCAGCTCAGGACGCTTCTGCTTGGGTGCATCGAGGCTCAGAACCTCGCAACCCGGCGTTGTGTGAGTAGGGATTTGAATTGGCTCTGGTGCGCTGGGTTCGGGCAGAGCAAAAGCGGCGCTACGCACACTATAGACGCCCACATCGCCAAGCGTGCGAACCCGGGCCAGCACATTGCCGGCGTACATCGGGCGTGTGAGCGTGAGCCGACCGTCGCGACTCTCAACACTCAGCACGTCTGAGATCATCGAAAGATTGAGGAGTCCCGCCGCTCGGGCAAGAAGATCGCGCCCCAGCGAGGTAGAGGCGCCTGCCAGTGAGTCGCAGCCCTCACTCTTCATGAGTGCGACCAGCCCGTCTGCTGTGGCCCCCTCAGGCGCAGCAACCACAAAGCTGCCGCCGGTTACAGCCGCCCACTGCTGGGCAAAGGAAATCACCTGCGGGGTCTCCGCCAACACTAAGAGTCTCATAAAACCTGTGCCTCCTCGCGAAGTGCCGTCAGAAGCTCGTCCACACTGGCAACTTTTCGACCCGCCTTTCGGGTCGGTGGTGCAAACAGCTCCACAACTTCGATGCGCGCGGGTAGCACGCCCCCAAAGTCGTCCGCGGAGAGCCGCTCCAGCGGCTTGCTTCGTGCCTTGATAATCGCGGGGAGCGCCACATAGCGCGGCTCGTTCAGGCGCAGATCTACGGTCACGACGGCAGGGAGTGTTACACGAACCGTCTCCCGGCCCGCATCAACTTCGCGCACCACAACGGCGTGCGCGGGCTCCAGCGTGAGCTGCGAGGCAAATGTCGCCTGAGACACTCCGAGACGAGCCGCAAGAAGCTGCCCAGTCTGGTTGTAGTCATCGTCAATGGCTTGCTTGCCCATCAGCACCAGCGCGGGAGTCTCCCGCTCACAAATGGCCGCAAGCAATGTCGCCACACTGTCTGGCTCCAGAGGCTCATCAGTCTCGACCAAGATCGCCCGATCCGCTCCCATCGCCAGCGAGGTTCGGAGCTGCTCATCGCACTCTGCGCCACCTATACTTACCGTGACGATTGAGACATCCGCTCCGCCCTCTCTCAGCCGCACGGCCTCTTCTAGCGCGATCTCATCAAACGGATTGATCACCCATTTTGTCTCATCGAGGCTGAGCGTGCCGTCGTCGCCGACTTGGATACGCTCATAGGGATCGGGGACACGCTTGATCGGCACTAAGATCGTCATGCTAGGCTCTCCACATTTCGGGCAATCGTCCTCAGAAACTCCGCTGCCTCGACCCCATGAACCAGCCGATGGTCAAACGTCAGGACAATATTGACGACTTGCTTGCCCCCCTGCTCAAACGGCGAGCCGATAAAAAGCACGGCAGCGGCAGGAGCGACTAACACGGGCACCGCATCGATAATTTCGTAGGGCCCCATGTAGGTCAGCACAAGCTGAGTGGACTCCGTCGCCTGATCGCGACCCTCCCGAGCACTGGCAATATTAGTCTTTGACTGCGCCACAAAGTCCTCGAAGCTCAGCGAATCGGCGGCACTCACCACCGCGACAACGAGCTCGCCGGTTTGCATTGCGACGGCAATTCCGAGGTTTACGTGGCGGTGCTCCCGGATCACTTCCTCACGCAGCAGCGTCGAGCGAAACTTCGGGTGCTCCGCCGTGGCTTTCGCAATGGCGTAGGCCACGCAGTTAAAGGCCGACGGCGGATTGTCTGCCAGCTCCGCCTTTTTCTTATCCGCGTAGCTGCGCACCGGCCCCCAGTCGAGCTGGCGCTTGGCGGTGGCGGGAATCACCTGCTCTGCACTGCGCTTCAGCCGGTAGATAAAGGTCTTGTCCTGAGGCGAGACAGGCCGCTCGGTGTAGCCGTCCCCCCCCGCCCCTACACGCGGGGGAGCCTGCGTGACGAACGCATCGATATCTTCCGGCATCAGCTTGCCACTCGCAGCGGGAATCGTCACCAAGGCTTCGTCGGTGATGCCTTTTTCTTTGGCGTAGGCGCGGGTTCGCGGTGGGATCGTGCGGAGGTCAACGGTGGCAGCCCCCCCAGCCCCCGCCGAGCGGGGGGGATTTGCGGTTTCTTCCTTATTATCCCCCCGCGGCGCGGGGGTTAGGGGGGAAGTCACCTCCATCCGACAGACAGGAGCGCCAATATCCAGAGTGTCCCCCTCGGACGCAAGCCACTCAACCAAGACTCCCTCGTGCGGACACTCCACCTCCATGGTTGCCTTGTCCGTCTCCATGGAGTAAAACGGCTCATCGCGCTTGATGCGATCACCGGGCTTTTTGAAAAGCTCCACCACGAGCACTTCCTGAAGCCCCTCCCCCATCTGGGGAACCAGGATATCAATTACCGGCATCTAAAAAACTCCTCAAATCTGCCTCGGAGACACCAGGTTCTCCGGGCGCAACATGGCTCAGTTTACCCAAGCGCATCCACTTTTCGAGCGTGTCCACCAGCTCAAACAGATGGTCAAAGCTGGCAACAATAAAGAGTAAAGGCTGGTAGTGGTCAATCTCAAAGCTCTGGTTGATCACCCACTCCAGCTGAATCGGGTAGCGCTGAACCTCGGGTGAGACAATCGCATGCTCAATCTCCCCATGCGAGCTGAGCAGGCCCGAGCCGTAGACTTTTATCTCATCGCCCTCACGCATCAGGCCAAACTCAATCGTGAACCAGAAGAAGCGTGCCATCGCTCGGATGATGCTAGAGAGCTGCTGAACCTGCTGACTCTTGTCCTTGATCCCCGCCGCCAGCTCCGCTGCTGTGTGGGCGCAGTCGCCAAAGCGCACAAGGGCATCGGCGAATGCGGGGTCGGTGTGCATGGGGACATGGCCCGCAATATCATGAAAAATATCGGGCTCCGGGAGATAGTCCAGCCGCTCGGCATCGCGAATCGTGATGGTGGTCGGAAAAGCACGCTGGCGCAAACAGTCGAAAAACGCATAGGCGGGCACGTAGCCCGAGACAGGCCGCGCCACAAACCCCGTGCGCGGCGAGAGAAACTGGTTCACATCATCAAGGTTGGGAACGTGCCCGGTGTCGAGATGTAGCGTCTCCAGGCCACGCAAGAAATGCCGGTTGGCAAAGCGCCGCCAAGAGCTTTCTTGCCGCGCATAGAGTCGCCGCCACGCCTCGTGGTTGCTTTCGGTGTAGAGCGCGTAGGGCTGCTCGATAAAGCGCTGCCCCGCATCTTGGGCCGCCTCAATAAACGGCGCATTCCCCGTGGTGAGGCCCCTCACTTACGGAACTCCGCGTCGCGCCAGGGTGCGAAGCGCTCTTTGAGCTTGCCGCGCTGGTACTTACCGGTGCTGGTCACGGGAAAGTCCTCGCCAAAGAGAACCACTTTGGGGGCCTTGTTAAACGGCAGTTTCTCGCGGCAGGCGGCGAGAACTTCCGCCTCGGTGAGAGTCGTGCCGGGCTCTCGCTGAACATAGGCCCCGATCTCTTCGCCGTAGAAGTTGTTCTCAAAGCCCACCGCCAT
>NZ_CBAYMC010000032.1:0-24496 GCF_964826245.1 Armatimonas sp.
ATCCGCTCGATTTTTTGCGCGGTGAGAATATCCCAGACATAGCCCCAGAGGCTGATGGTGCAGATCAGAAGAACCAAGTGGACAATCGGGGGAATCCCGCGCTCACCCGTGAACTCGTCCATTTCTTTGCTGGTCTTGTAGGCCCAGTAGAAGTAGTAGAGTCCGCCGGTAATAAAAGTCAGAACCAGCATCATCAGCAGGTCGCGTCGTGTTCCATTTCGCATTGAAGAATCGTGCCTCCACTTCCTACGACACGCGACCCACTGATTTAGTTGCACCCTCCTCCCAGGATTGGGAGGAGGGCAGGGGAGGAGGGCAGGGGAGGAGGGTTTACTTTAAGTTGTAGAAGCTCTTCAGACCCTGGTAGACCGCGGTAGTACCTAGCGCCTCTTCGATACGGAGGAGCTGGTTGTACTTAGCGACGCGGTCCGTGCGGCTGGGAGCGCCGGTCTTGATCTGGCCACAGTTGGTGGCGACGGCGATATCCGCAATCGTGGTGTCTTCGGTCTCACCGGAGCGGTGGGAGAGGATGGCGGTGTAGCCCGCGCGCTTGGCCATCTCGACGGCTTCCAGCGTCTCGGTGAGGGTGCCGATCTGGTTGACTTTGACGAGAATGGAGTTGCCGATCCCTTGCTCGATTCCCTGAGCGAGGCGTGTGGTGTTGGTGACAAAGAGGTCATCGCCCACGAGCTGGACTTTCTTGCCAATGGCGTCGGTGAGGAGCTTCCAGCCCTCCCAGTCGTCCTCGGACATGCCGTCCTCGATCGAGATAATCGGGTAGTTGGCGGCGAGATCGGCCCAGAACGCGACCATCTCTTCTCGGGTCTTCCAGATATTGGACTTCCAGAAGTAGTAGCTGCCCTCGCGTCCGTTGGCCTTGCCCTCTTCGTAGAGCTCGGTGGTGGCGGGGTCCATGGCGATCTGGATCTGTGCGCCAGGGGTGTAGCCCGCCTTGCCAATCGCCTCCATGATCACATCGAGCGCTTCCTGGTTGCTCTTGAGGTTGGGCGCGTAGCCGCCCTCATCGCCCACAGCCGTTCCATAGCCCTTGCCTTTGAGTACGGACTTGAGTGCGTGGAAGATCTCCGCGCCCCAGCGCAGGCCCTCGGAGAAGCTGGTCGCACCCACGGGCATGACCATGAACTCCTGGAGGTCCACGGAGTTGTCGGCGTGCTTGCCACCGTTGATGATGTTGAGCATTGGGACGGGAAGCTGCTTGGCGTTGGCCCCGCCAATGTAGCGCCAGAGGGGGGTTTCGAGGGCTTCTGCAGATGCTTTGGCAGCGGCGAGCGAGACGCCAAGAATAGCGTTGGCTCCGAACTTGGCTTTGTTATGCGTTCCATCGAGAGCTAAGAGTAGGCTGTCTAGGCCCGCTTGATCCGACGCGTCAAAGCCTGCCAGCTCAGGGGAGATGCTCTCATTGACATTCTTGACGGCACTTAAAACGCCTTTGCCAAGATAAACCGACTTGTCGCCGTCACGTAGCTCGACCGCTTCGTGGGCACCTGTGGAGGCTCCGGAAGGGACAGCGGCGCGTCCGACCACGCCACACTCTAAAATAACATCCACTTCAACGGTGGGATTGCCGCGCGAATCCAGAATCTGGCGGGCGCGGACTTCTTCGATTAAGGTTAGTTGACTCATGCTAGGAAATTATAGCATGCGTACTAGCGACTCCCCATTAAGCGACCAAAAAGACCACTATGCTTTGTCTCTTCTTCGGAAGTAACGGGCACCGTAAGGGGGGAAATCGACGATGCCAGAGCCGCACGCTGGGCAGCCTGTGCGTCTAGAGCTGTCAGGCGGTTGAGTGCCCGCTGGCGGAGAAGCCCCAGAAAGGGGTCTTGGTCAGCACTAATAAGCGGGTACTCGCGACGGATATAGGCAAGCTGTTTGAGAAGCTGGCGCGGCGTGGCCTCAAACTCATGCTGGAGCTTGATAAAAGCGGCATTCATCCGCGACTCACGGATATTGTCCAAGGAGTGATCCCGATAGAGCGTCTGGAAACAGTCCTGAAGCCCCCCAAAGAGCAAGTCGTCTTTGGCCAGGCGCTGTGCCTCATGCTGGAGTGCTGATTTTTGGGCCAGCTCGATCATCTTCAAGCGGCAAGGGTGATCGTCTGCGAGGGGAAGGCTCTGCACATGAAACAAAAGCTGGCGTGTCCAGACAAAGTGATCCTCGCGAAAGAAAAGCTCTGCTGTCTGGATAAAGGCATCGCCTGCCTGCTCGTAGCGCTCTTCGGGGATCACGGCAAGAAGTCGGTGGCTCGTGCTCTCAGCACCATCGTGATGGTCATTCTGAATGTAGACCATCAGAAGCTGCAAGAGAGCACTGAAGTCGGAGAAATTCTCTTGCTCATCCGCGGCAATAGCTTGTTCCAAGGCGGCGATAAGCTCGGGAATTCGGTTCTGGCTACGGTAGATGCGTGCGAGCAGAAGCTGGGCATCGTAGTGCACCTCATTGAGTTTCAAAACTACCTTGAGCTCGCACTCCGCCTCTTCGTTTTTAGCCTGGAGCATCAGGCAACGTGCCATCTTGCAGCGCAGAGTCTCATCGTGAGGAGTGCGACGGATCTGCCACGCGTACTGACGCTCGGCGAGATCGTAGTTCTTCGTGCGAATGAGAAGTTGTGCCAGGAGCATGCGAGGACGCGGCATATCGGGAGCCAAGGTCACAGCGCTCTTGAGAAGTGAGAGGGCTTTCTGGGGGTCTTTCTCCATCGAGAGAGCAGCTTGATCTACAAGCACACGAACCCGTATGCCATTTTGTCGGCTCTGGTCGTACTCACCCCGGCGCTGTGGGTGGAGTAGCGTCTCACGGGCGCTGTTGAGGAGCTGGTAGCGTTCCGGATATTTTTGCGGAGGGCAGAGGCGAACCAAGCGGAAATAGGCCTGCTGAATCTCGTCCTCCGTGGCGGACTCTGAGACTTCTAGGATCGTATAGAGGGTTTCTTCGTCGATTGTCTCGCTCATGCTGTGATGAGATTATTGGCTAAAAGAAAGTTAGACATCAGGGGAGCTTAGGCGATCTCAAAAAGTAGATCCGTGAGCTTATCAAGGCGCTTGCGCATCTCGGCTTCGTCGTTCTGGATCACGGCTAGCTTGACAAAACCGGCGAAATCACCTATCGGGCCGGAAAGCTCGGGACGCTCTTTGATCATGCGCTCAGCTTGCTCTAAAAGAGGGAAGGCAAGCTCGGCAAGCGGTGCATTGCGCCAGACTTCCTGGGGAATCTCCGCGCCACCTGCGCCGGGAGCATCTAAGATAAACTTGCCATCTACCTGCACCATGGGGGCACTGATGTAGCGAGCTGCGACTTCTAGAGTGCCATCGAGAGTGTAGCGGAACTCGACTTGGATGGGCTCGTCCTTGGACTCCGTATTGAGCGCTCTGAGGGCCAGCTCACTGATCGTCCGGTGCTCGCGGCAGAGATTGCCCTCGGTCACGGCCTCGTAGATACGAATGGCAATGGGTCGGGTGCCATCGGAGATGGTCATGTAGTCTCGTTTGGTAATCGCCGGGAGCTTGGCGTCTTTGGGGATAAGCTCACTGAAGTAGTCCTCGACAAACTGCTCATTGCCCACTTGCTTGATCGTGGCTACGCCCAGCCTATGGGGCGAGACATCTAAGATCATGATGGCTTTTTGTTGCTCTTGATAGAGATTCTGCTCAATACCCGCTGCGATGGCGGCCCCCAGTGCGACGGCTTCATCGGGGCTGAGCGATCCTGAGTAGAGATCTTTTCCTGAGGCAAACTCCAAGGCGCGGCGGAACAAGGGAATGCGGCTGGAGCCCCCGATGGGCAGGATGACATCAATATCGTCCCACTTCAGGCGGGCACGGGCCAGCGCTTCATTGACCACATTCATGGCACGCATGAGCATGCTCTCGAGCTGTGCGTCCAGCTCATCGCGAGTGAGAGTGCAGACGAGGTCCTGATCTCCGACAAGGTTAGGCAGGTTGATCTGGACTGTCCCTGAGAACGAGAGCGTCTTTTTGACAATCTCCGCTTCTTCTTTGATGCGCTGTGCCGCTTTTTTATCGCGCGAGGGCGGCGGCATCTTTTTGCCTGTGATCTCTTTGTACTTATCGCGGAGCAAGGCGATCGTGGCCTCGTCAATATCTTTACCACCGAGCTTATCATCACCCACCGAGGTGCGAATGTCTAAGATTCCCTCGAACATCTCTAGCACCGTGACATCAAGCGTGCCACCTCCGAAGTCAAAGACAAGAACTTTACTCTTGTCGGCGATATGGCCCAGGCCATAGGCAAGGGCAGCGGCAGTCGGCTCGTTGATAAGGCGTATCACTTTTAGACCAGCCGCCTCGGCGGCCTTGCGGGTGGCCTCGCGAGCGGCGTTTTCAAAGCGGGCAGGAACCGAGATGACGACATCTTGGATCTCGCGACCGAGCTTGGTCTCGGCGGCTTGTTTTAAGTGCTTGAGGATCTCGGTGCCGATCTCCTCCGGAAAGAAGACTTTCTTGCCGAGCTTCACGGTCTCGCCGGTGCCCATAAGGCGCTTGACTTCCATGGCCGTGCGGTCGTGGTAGGTAACCGCGCCGCTCTTAGCGACAGAGCCGACGACAAGCTGGCCATCGGGCAGGAGCTGCACCATGCTGGGAACAATGGTATCGCCATGAAGATCTGGGATGAGCTCTGGCTCGCCCTCACGGCCGAGGAAAGCGACTGCCGAGGTAGACGTGCCGAGATCAATGCCAATGATCGGGCCGCTTGGGGCTGAATTAGGAATCGCGTTCATCTTACTATATTGTGTCTCTTCGCAAATGAATCTTTAGCCAGAGTAGATAACACGCAGGCTTTCTTCCAGAGTGGTCATGCCCAGGAGGATTTTTTCCATGGCATCTTCTTTGAGCGAGCGCATTCCGCCCTCGATTGCGGCTTCACGGATGGCATAGGCCGAGGCATGCGCTAAAATCAGCTCACGCACTTTATCGGTGACGGGCATGAGCTCGTAGCAACCGACGCGCCCTTTGTAGCCGGTACCCTTGCAGGTCTCACAGCCCCGGCCTCGGTAGAAGGTGATCTTACCGTCCTCCATGTCGTCCAGGCTCATTCCCAGGCGACGGATGGCCTCTTTGGGGGGCTCGTAGGTTGTCTTACACTTGTCACAGACACGGCGCATGAGGCGCTGAGCCATGACTCCGACCGTGGCGGAGGCGATCAGAAAGGGCTCGACTCCCATGTCCATAAGACGAGCGACGGCACCAGGGGCATCGTTGGTGTGGAGGGTCGAGAAGACCAGGTGTCCGGTAAGAGCGGCCTCAATGGCGATATTGGCCGTCTCTTGATCGCGCATCTCTCCCACCATGATGATGTCCGGGTCTTGGCGCAGCATCGCCTTCAGGCCCGCCGCAAAGGTCATGTGGGCTTTGTTGTTCACACCGACTTGAGTGATGCCCGTGATCTCATACTCGACGGGATCCTCAATGGTGATAATATTCTTCTCCGCCGAGCTCACTTTCGAGAGGCTGGAGTAGAGCGTCGTCGATTTCCCAGAGCCCGTCGGCCCAGTGACAAGAATCAGGCCATACGAGCGCATCAGCATGGTCTCAAACATCTCGAAGGTGTGGGGCAGCAGACCGAGGCGGTGCAGACCAATATTGATATTGCTCTTGTCCAGTACGCGCATGACGATCTTTTCACCGTAGACAGCGGGGAGGCTTGAGACACGGAAGTCGTACTGCTTGCCCTGGATGATCATTGAGATACGGCCATCTTGGGGGGCACGCTTCTCGGCGATATCCATGTCCGCCATGATCTTAATGCGGCTGGTCAGCGCGTTCTGTGCATTTTTGGGCACCGTGAGGCCGTCCATCAGAATTCCATCCACACGGTAGCGGATTCGGATAGACTCACGGGCAGGCTCAATATGAATATCGGAAGCTTTCTCAGAAATGGCGCGGGAGATCAGGGCATTGGCAAGCTGAATGATCGGGGCAGACTCCGCCTCTGCTTGGTCCACTTCGGCAGCCAGATCCTCAGGCCGCTTCCTGTCCAGCTCCACCTCCTCGTTCTGGAAGGTCTGGAGAACATTGTTGAGATTCTGAGCCGCGACTTTATAGTTCTCATTGATGGCCAGAAGAATATCGTCCTCAGTGGCGATCAGCGGGAGAACTTCCTTGCCCGTCATGAGCCGGATTTCGTCGGTGGCGAAGATATCCAGTGGATTCTTCATCGCCATCTTGATCTGGTTTCCCACCACTTCGAGGGGAACCATCTTGTAGCGACGTGCGAGCTCTTGTGAGATTAGTGAGTAAACATCTTCGGGGATAATGACTTCTGTGAGATTAACGTACTCAACCCCCCACTGCTCTCCTAGTGTCATTACACGGGTGCGCTCGGTGATGAGGCCCATGGAGACCAGAATTTCTCCCAAGGGCTGCCTGCCCCCGAGCTGCTTCTGTTTGTCCATGGCGCTCTGGAGCTGCTCCTGAGAGAGGAGTCCTTTCTCAACGAGAACGTCACCGATGCGATTTGTTTGTGTCGCAGTCATACTTGTTTTGTTATTATTGGCAATTTTACGAACAAAAAAGAGGCCAGCCGCTCGTGCACGGCTGACCCCTTTAGGGATTAAAGACGATTTGTCTTTTAGTCTTTGGACAGAGAGCAAGTGATGAAGATCAGCACCTCGCTCTCCTTAATGCTCTTATCACTGGAGCGGAAGAGCTGTCCGAGAATCGGCAGATCCCCGATCAGAGGAATCTTGCGCATGTTGTCAATCTCAGTCTTCTGCACCAGACCACCGATGGCGATGGTCTCCCCGTTTTTCACACGGATCATGGTATCTACAAACCGGGTGGAGATCTGCGGCAGTCCCCCGACGAACTGGGTGATCGTGGAGATCTCGGGATGGACATAGATCGTCATCGTGCCATCGCCATTCGAGCGACCTGAGACCTGGAGCCGGATTCCTGCACTCGCAATTCCTGTCTGGACATTCAGACCACCGGTTGGGCCGATAGACTGTGAGATCACGTAGGGAACCTGATCCCCAATAAATGTCACGGCCTGATTTCCATCCAGCGCGGAGAGAGTGGGGCGGGCCAGGATATTGGCTTTTCCCAGTGTCGCAAGCGCATCAATCTTTGTGGCAATGCTATAGGGCGTGCGGAAGATCGCTCCTCCGTTTGGCTGACGGCCTCCTGCTATTCCATTGACTGTGGTGTTGGGCTGGCCACCAAGGTCGTTCTCACCAATCTGTATGGCACGGCCTAGGTCATACGTCAGGCCCAGCTTGGTGGCATTGTCTTTGCTCATCTCGACAAGACGCGCCTCGTAGATAAACTGTGGTGGCTTGACATCAAGCTGGTTGAGCATCTCTTTGGCACGCTTGACATCGCTCTCCTTGCCTGTGAGCAAGAGGAGTCGAGACTCGACAAGTCCGCCTCCCTGTCCTTGGCCTCC
This sequence comes from Armatimonas sp., assembly GCF_964826245.1. Lineage (NCBI taxonomy): Bacteria > Bacillati > Armatimonadota > Armatimonadia > Armatimonadales > Armatimonadaceae > Armatimonas > Armatimonas sp. The sequence goes on from NZ_CBAYMC010000032.1 coordinate 7,426, forward strand.
CTGTCCTTGGCCGCCTTGGGCTCCACCAGCTGCTGCACCCATTCCACCGCCTTGGGCCCCACCACTACCTGCACCCATTCCACCGCCTGCACCCGTTCCACCACCTTGGCCCAGTGCGCCGCCAACACCGAGGGCAGTGGCGATAAAGCGCTGTGAAGGGCCAGGACGTACAATCAGATTAGGGACGCTCTCTAGAATGAGCCTTGCTGCTTGGCTTGGGTCTACATACTTCACTTCGTAGGTGTCATTGACAAAGCTGCGAAGCTGATCCGCCTTTCGGTCGGAGTCACGCTGTGCGATCTCGATGAGACCTTTTTCCATGTCCGCAATGGTGCTTTGAATCTCTTCAACAATAGAGCGAGTACCAACCACGTAGATCGAGCCACCGCGCGGCTTGAGAGAGGTCATGGAGGAGCCTGAGGCATTCCCAGGAGTATTGACGGCGACGCGCTCTCCAGTTGCTGCTTGAACAGAGCTGCCTTGCTGAGTGTTCTCCTCCTCTTTTTTCGACTCGTCACTTGCACGAATGATGTGGATTGTCACGTTCGGGAACGAGCTGGTGAGCGCAGTTTTGAGTGAGTCCGCATCGGCGTAGTAGAATGGAATGCTGGCTGAGATCGCCTCGGGGGTCTGGTTGGTGCGCTTCAGCAGCGAGATTTCCTGACCCGTACCCACGATAATCGTGTTATTGCCTTCCATAGTGTAGGCAACACCGGAAAGTCGCGTCACCCAGTCTAGGGCATCACGAAGAGGCACTTTGTCCAGAGAGAGCGTGACTTTCTTGTTGACCACACTCTGCCCTGAGACGACATTGACTTTCGCCTGCATCTGGATCAGCTTGAGCACATCGGTGAGCTCTCCATTGACCACATCCAGCTTGACGATGCGATCCAGGGTATTTTCCTGGGAGGCCGTTTTTGTGAGTGTCTCCACAGGAGCGGCAGCAGTGATGCTAATCGGCGAGCGAGCTGGAGTGGGCTCTGTGGCACGGGTAACCGGCGCACTCAGGGCTTGAGCAAGCGTGACCAGAGCATCCTTGGGAGGTAGTGCTTTGGAAGGTAGTGCCGCAACCTGAGGGGGTGCTTTAGGAGTGGCTGTACGGCTAGGGTAGGGGGTTAGCGCACTCGCTGTCGCAATGGTTGGCACAAGAGGACGGGTACGAGGAGCGATAGAGAGCACACTCGCCAAGCTCAGCTTCGGAGCCGACACGAGGACGTTGGACATCACGGCTGTCGTGTTCATCGGCGCGATTGCCACACTGGAGGCAACACGGGTCGCAGCTACCATCAGAGCATGCGTATCCACGGAGATCGCCGCACGCTTGTCTCGTACGGAGATCGAGGGGATCGGGTCTTTATCTGTGGCTAAGGCGACATGGTAGTGTACACTTTTAAGTCCAGGAGGTGCTGCGGCGATGGAAGCAACCTGGACAGGACGAAGCTCTGTGGTGAACGAGTCACTTGGCTCTGCACCAGGGGCATAGAGAACCACTTCCCAGCGGGTCTTGTCCTCGGAGGGAACCAGCTCGTGCTTAAGGGGCTGACGAAGCTTCCCCGAGTAGTTAGCCACAATGCGGACTTGCTTACTAGGCTTCATGGCGTACTGGCCATAGCGAACAAAAGCAACTCCATTTTTTTGGAGGTTCTGGACGCCTGCCTTACCCGCCTGCCAGACTCCGGGAAGAGTAATGGTGGTGACTCCACTCTTGCCAAAGCTCTTGACCTCCGGGGTGAAAGCCTGACTCCCCGTGATAATGATGCGCGTGGCTGCTTCTTCGGCAGTGACACTGAATTCGGTGATATCGTTGGTGGCACGATGTGCCGCTTCCGATGGACTTGCCATACTAATGGCACCCAGGGACGCCAGCCCGAGGGTTAAGAGATTTTTTTGATTTTGCACGAGAGTAACTTCTCCATCTTAGTTGATCAGTTCACCGGATAGGTAAACTGACGCTTTATATTTTTGGGGTCGCTGGAGTCCACGATCTCCAGCTCACTACCCCGCTCTGTTCGTCGAATACTGCGGACAACAAAACCATTTCCCACACTGTCGCCCACCGAGAGCCAGCGCGAGTGCTCGTTGATTCGAACCATCGCGACGCTCTCGCCATTGCCGCTCTCAGGGATCAGAACTCCGGTGACGACTAGTGCTGGTGGCTGCGGAAGGGGAGGGGGAGGAAGCACTAAGTGGGTTGATCCGGAAGCGCCAGGAAGCCCGCCAGGTCTGCCTTGAGGATCGTCCATAAATCCGCCGTCTTTAGGCCTTTTGGGTCGGATATTGATCCCCAGAAGGTCTTTGAGACGGTCGGCGTTCTCGATAGCATGGGTTTGGGCAAGGTCTCTGCGCCGCTCTTCCTCACTCTGACTGGGGGTCGCTATACCTGGTACGGGTGCTCCTGGCGCGGGTGTTGCAGTGCCACCACCCGAGATCATAAAGGGGTCACGAACGAGCACGGGATCACGGACTCCCTCTAGGCGCTGGAGCTGGGCGATCAAGGGATCATCTGCCACAACGGAAGCACTCGCTTGAGGGGTGCCCGCTGCTGCGTTATCCTTCTTTTCGTCCTTCTTCTCGCTGGCAGGCGGCGGTGCGGCAACCGAGGTTCCCCCCACGAGCTGGAAGATCCCATAGCCCAGTGAGCAGATGGTCAAGCCGATCAGTGCGATCAGCTTAGGCATGTCTTTTTTATTAACAGGCTTCATGTTGTTTTCTTTAGCCTTCCACCTACTATTTTGGCTGGGAGGCCGGTGGACTCAAGAGCTGGTTTTCTGCGGCACGACGTGCGCTAAGTCCGTTGGGATTGAGCTTCTGCTGCTCCTGCCCATGGATGATGAGGTTCTCGGTCTCTGGGAAGACGTAGCCTGTCATCATGATGCGAACCGCCAGAGCCGGTGAGCTATTGACTTGATCCCATTTTGACTGCTCCACCACGGAGTTGACCGCAATGATTTTTTCAAAGCGAGTGAGGCTATGAATAAAGCGTCCGACATTTTTGTAGTTACCGGTGAGATCCATGTCTATCCGGGCTTTGTTGTAGGGGGGCGGTGGCGGTGGCTTTTTCCCCGCTTTTTGTTCCTCACGGCTTAGAACCGGCGGTGGCGGCGGAATCTCAATGGTATGGTTCGACTGATTGACCGTTAGCCCAAAAGAGGTTGCTTTTTTCTCCATCTGCTGGAGCATGGTAGGAATGTAGGCACCTTGGGAGACATTTTGCTCCAGATAGCGAAGCTTGCCATCCACCACAGCGGCGGCGGCTCGAACTTCCTCAAGCTGCTTTGCGGTTCGCTCACCGTTGTGAACCTCATCCATTTTAGTGGCCACTTCTTTCTCGATACGGGCCACCTCTCCCGTTTGCCAGACATAGAGCCCACCGGTGAGGGCGAGAATGCCACCTGACATTACCCCCATGATGAGAGCACTGCGCTTGCTCGGACGAAAGGAGACTCCCCGGCTGATTTTTCCTGCGGTGGGATTAAGCATGTGCCTTTTCTCCTTGGCCCGCTTCGACTTGCGCGGTCTTCTTACTATCCCCTGCGGGCGGTGGGGCTACGGTCTTGGGCGCAATGATTGGCTTGAGCTGTGCGGTGATCTGGAAGCTAAACCGATTCTCTTTTTCCATACGAGTGGTCGTCGGAATCTCGACTTTGTCAAAGATGGGCTGCTTTTTCAGGTTCAGCACGAGCTGGCTGGCAATGGTCTGGGTGGGAGCTGAGCCTGAGAGACTCACGACAATCGGCTCACCATCCGGTGCTCCTAGGTTGCTAAGCCAAACTTGGGCAGGCAGAGACTCTGAGACCGACTGGAACAGAAGTGTCCAGCGCAGAGTGTCGTAGCGAGCCTGCTCCAAAGTAGCAAGCTTTGGCTCTTTATCGGCAGTCTCTTTTTTGATCAGATCAATCTCCGCGATAACAGGCTTGAGCTTTCCCATGCGATGCTCAGCTTCCGCAACTGCTCCAAGCTGGCTAATACGTGCTGTCAGTAGGTAGGAACCCACGGCCACGAAGATGGCGAGTGAGCCTCCCAGAGTAAAGAAAAGCTGTTTGCTGAGGCGCTCCATGCGCCGCTTTTCCTGCCGACGATCTGCGATCAGGTTGATATTTGGCATCTTGAGTTCTCTCTAGCGCTTTCTGCCCATTTGAGGAGAAAGGCTCTCTTTCAAGGCAAGTCCTAGTGCACCCGTCAGGCTGGCTCCTTGCTCCTGAAGCCACTCTTCGGCTTCGGGGCTGGTCTCCAGTCGGGGGTTGGTGAAGGGATCACAGAGGCGAGTAGGGATTCCCAGTCGGGCGGACATGTAGGTGGCCATGTTGCGCATCTGTGCCGAACCGCCTACCAACAGGATCTCCGAGAGGCTCGCGCTGACTCCCTCTTCGGCAAGCTGGGACTGGAAGTAGTTGATCGAGCGACGGATCTCACGGAGTAGCTCATCCACGGTGGTCTGGATGATGCGCGCCAGCTCAATGGCCTCTGCTGTAGCCTCTCCGGTGATGAGGGCACCCATATCAATGTCGAGCTTGAGGAGCTCCGCTTCGTTCGACTCTATCCGAAGCTGGTTCTTCAGGGCATCTGAGAACGTATCGCCGGAGATAGGGATGGAGCGCGTGAGCGCAAAGTCAGGCCCCGAAAGAATGATGACCTCGGTGTGGGCGGCTCCCATGTCTACGATGGCACGCAGGTTGGTATCGGCAAAGTCGTCCTCGGAGAGCTCCACTAAGGCACGGATGAGAGCAAAGGACTCAATATCCACCGCGACGGCTTCTAGGCCCGCCATCTGAGCGACGACCACACGGGACTCCACCGTATCGCGGCTGGCTCCCACTAGCATGACATCCATCTGTGTCGGGTCATCATCACAAGGCCCAAGGATCTCAAAGGCCAGAGAGGAGTCCTCAGGGTTGCTGCTGAGGTACTTGCCCGCTTCATAGCGAATGGACTTGGCCAGAGTTGCCTCGTTCATCTTGGGGACGCGGATCTGACGAACCATGGAGCTGGGGCCGGAGACCGAGAGAACCGCAGAGTTTGCCGTGATTCCCGCCGCTTGAAGCATCTGCCGAATGGCTGTTGCAACGGCTTCACGGCTGATAACAACCCCATCACGCACGGTTCCCAGGGGGGTCTTCTGTTCTGCCGCTCGGACGACACGAAAGCCCATTCGAGTCGGCTCAAGCTGAACCGCCTTAATCATGGAACTCCCAATATCGAGCCCGACTACCACCTCTTTACCAAATAGTGAGGACAGAATAGACATGCGATCAACCTCCAAAAAGACTGCCCATGCACCTGATAAACCAGGGGGCATATTGGGATTATGGGAATTCTGGAGTAGAACTGGAGAGTGGGCTTCTTGAAGTGCTCCCCTTGAAGTTCTGGGAAGTTCGGGGAAGTTCGGGGAAGTTCTGGCCTTTTTACGGGGAGGGTTCTCGTGATCTTAACAGGGACCCTGAATCTGGGCTATACCTATAACTGAAGTACCCATGACAAAACCGCTCGAAATTGCTGGCGAGGCACCGCTCGAAGAGATTCTCTACCGGTTCCCGCACTCCCATGTCGCCCTGGAGCTTCTCCCAGATCACCACGATGTGTTTCGGGTTCGGCTTTGCTGGCTACGTGGCAAGGGAGGGCGCTCGCTCTTTGAGTCCACCGCATTTCGGCCTCTTGCTGAGGTGACACTGCGCGGCCAGACATTTCCCGTTTACCTCAATCAGCACTCCCGGAAAAAGCGCGATCGGATTCTGCTGTCAGGCCGACGGAAGACGGCAACAGCGGCGCGGGCAGCACTTCGTTTTCTGGTCTCTGTCGAGGGACGCGACGACACGCTACTCTGGAACTGGCGAGTGGGGGCAACTGCTCCTGCTCTCGCGGCTCCTCGCACCAGTGAGCTTCCCGACTCTGTCCGACTGCGCCTGCCGTTTCCCCCCGGCGTGCCGCGTGTGGTGAAATTGGGGACAGGCGATCGGGGCTGGGCGCTGGCGGTCTGGACTAAAGAGAGTGTGGTGACTCTGGTGAGCACGACCCCTGGTAGCTTCCCGGAGATGCGCGAAAATGCTGTTGAGCTGGTTCTCAAGGATGCCGATCTCGCAGGCTCTGGGGCGACTCTGAGCTGGGAGACACGCGTCACACCCGCTCGAACCGAAGTGGAAGTACACCAAGCACTACGCCGACACCTCGCCGATGTCACGACGGCAAAGCAGCAGTCCCCGGCAAAGCAGCAGTCCCCCTCGCTCTATCCCTCTTTTCTTGGCGAGCTTTCCACCAAGGCCACGGCCTCTCTCATGCGAGAGGAGGGCGTGACGAAGCGTGGCGTGGATCGTCTCGCGTACTCCCTGAAGGCCAAGCGAAGTCATGCAGGAGAGGGCGTGGATACTGCTCTGGTTGCCTGCGCTCTGCTGGCACGCTACTACCTCACTGGCGACGATGCACTGCGTCGTCGCGCACGGCTTTTGGGACGCGGTATCTGTGACTTTCAAGTGACTCAGGTGGAGAGCCCGCACTGGGGCGCGATCTGGGATGTACAGCGTGATGACCTGGGCTACGAGGACATCTACGGCGGGGCCACCCTCTCCTTAACCGCGACCGCTCGCGCCTCGGTGGGGCTTCACTTGCTCCATGCGCACTTCCAGACGGAGCTTCTTTCCCGCACGGCGATTGGGGCGGCGCAGTGGCTCTTGCTACGGATGGATAAAGACGGTCTCCTGCAAGGCGAGCGCTTCCATGAGAGCAACAGCGATGCTCCTCTCTCGGCCCCTTGGGCCATCGGGGAGGCGCTGATTCCTCTTGTGGAGACCTTCCGTCGCACGGGCAACGAGACCTTCCAGCGTGCCGCGCTCCGTAGTGTCAATGCCATCGAGGAAGCTCTGGAGCAAGCGACTCTCTCGCCGGATCTTGGCACCACGGAGCAGCTTGCGTCGCTGATTGAGGGAATCCTGCTGGTCTCGCGGGAGTACGAGAGCGAGCGGATGATCGCTCTGGCTAAAGAGGTCGCCACTCTGCTACGAACACGCCTGCTCCCTGATGGCAGCTTGGGCGACCCACTCCACACGCACTCCGAGAGCCAGCTCCGTGCCACTCTTGCGGGAGCGCGGGGAGCGCTGGCTCTCTCGCGTGTGGACAAAGACCACCGCTGGCTTCTGATGGCACTGCGAGCGCTGGGCGCAGCGCAGAAACTCGCAGGGCCAGAGCTGGAGGGAGTCTCGATTGCAGATCTAACGGGGCTAACCCAGCTTCCTCTGGCGCTCTTGCTCGCCGTGGGGGCACTGGGAACCAGCTGCAGGGCAGACCGTGAGCGCGTCGCCGTGGTGCGCCAGTGGCAGACTTTTGCGCCAGAGCCCGCTGCCTGGGAGTATGTCCAGGTCACCACAGCAGACGGCGCTCCCGTGGACTATCTTCCCTTGGTCTGCCCGACCACCCTCCAGGTCTTGATCCCCGTGATCGCCCCCGTCGGCACCACGCACCTCAAGGTCGTCAAGAACAACCGTGAGCCCATGCTGCGTAACCTGCTCACCGGAGACTTAGACACCCGTGCCGCTCTCGTCCCGCTGGGCGATGGTAAAGAGGCGATGATCGGTGTCTTCCTCGCAGACACGTAAAGAACCAAAGCACGAACTGACATCAATATTTATCCTCCCTCGCCCCGGCTCACACCGGGGCATTTTTTTCCTAGCCTCACGATATAACAGGACGCGATGCGAACGAAGAAACCCAATACAAGACGACGAACACCGGCAATGACCACTGCACGTCGCTTTGTGACACGTCGCGTGCGGATCGTGGATGAACAAGGGCAACAAATGCGTGGGCGAGTTCTCTTACCGATGCGTCCTGAGGCTCCTAAATATCACCTCTTAGCTGAGTCTATCGGAGCATTTGCCGACGACGAAGGCTGGGAGGAGTTCATTTCGGTGGGGAGCGAGCCGCGCCGTCCGCTCCTTGGGCTCGTGAGTATCTGCCGTGTGAGAAACTGGTCTACCAAATCAACGTACCAAAAAACCATGCATCTCTTGAGTTACATGAGCAATATCTTTATCTCTGGTTGACACCACGGATCGCACAACTCGTGCCTACGTCCACGATCCTCAAATCATTGGCCTCTTGACAAATCAACCGTAATCCACCAAAATAGATTGTGATTACACGTAAAATCGCGCAATGTTACAAAAAACGGATGCGGGGCAAAAGCAAGATACAGGGCAGCAAAACGACCCCGCGCAGATGGAGCCGTCGATGACCTTCGAGAACTACCGACCGAGCCAGGAAGTGCTACGCCTCGTGGCAGAGATCGACGAGTTCAAGGGAGCTTGGCGAGCACTACGAAACATCGCCCCCAAGCGACTCACTGCCCTTCGCCGCGTTGCCACCATCGAGAGTGTTGGCTCGTCCACACGCATCGAGGGAGTAAAGCTCACCAACGCCCAAGTTGAGGCCCTGCTCTCGGGCCTTGGAACGCAGTCTTTTTCCTCACGTGATGAGGAAGAGGTGGCGGGCTACGCGGTGCTTATGGAGACGATCTTCTCAAGCTTTGAGCACCTGTCCCTTACCGAGAACCATATCCAGCAGCTCCATGGGATTCTCTTGAAGCACTCCAGTAAGGACGAGCGTCACCGAGGGCACTACAAGACCCTCTCTAACAATGTCGAGGCATTCGGGCCAGAGGGAGAGAGCCTCGGGATTGTCTTTGAGACAGCTAGCCCCTTCGATACACCTTTCCAGATGGTGGAGCTGGTTGTGGAGATCCGCGAGGCATTGGAATCTGGACTGATCCACCCATTGATGGTCATCGGGTCGTTTGTGGTGCGCTTCCTGGCGATCCACCCATTTCAGGATGGCAACGGCAGGCTCTCTCGTGCCTTGACGACTCTGCTGCTTCTGCGCTGTGGCTACAGCTACGTGCCCTATGCCTCGCTGGAGAGCATCGTGGAGGAGAACAAGGAGAGCTACTATCTGGCGCTTCGCCGCAGCCAGGGGACACTCCGTTCTGACTCCCCCGACTGGGAGCCATGGCTGCTTTTCTTTGTGCGTGCGCTACACACCCAGAAAACCCGCCTCTCCCGAAAGATCGAGCGAGAGCAGCTCCTGGAAGGCGATCTACCGGAGCTCTCGGTACGCATCCTGGAGCTGGCAAGGGAGCGGGGACGGGTGACCAGCAGCGAGATCTTGACCTTGACGGGTGAAAAGCCCACGACGGTACGGAACCGGCTGAGCGAGCTGGTAGAGCGAGGGCTCCTCAATCGTCATGGCAAGGCCCGGGCAACCTGGTACACGATAAATCTTGCGGGATAATGTTGCGTAGATGCAACGCTGGGTGCATTTTGTGCTTGGTGGTGCCATCGTTGAGATATGCAACGACAGCATCTTCCCGACAACTTGGATGTGACTCAGCCAGGCTCACTCCTTTCCCTTTAGAGGGTAGAGGCCAAACTCAAGACGAGAGCTGCACACGCTCCCCGTAGGCGATGCTCAGCTGAGACAAGATCTGACTTCAGTGCGGGATGCGGTACGTCCAGCGACGCTGAACATCGCACGTCACCAAGTACAGCATCTTGAGCAGAGACTCGTCGTTGGGAAACAGAGCTTTACCATGAGTGACCTTGCGCAACTGCCGGTGGAAGCTCTCAATGATATTACAGGAGACATACTTGAGGCTGTTTCGCACCTGGTGGTCATGCCACCTGCTTGAACCCGATTGCTATTTTCCCTTGTACAACGGGGGGCTATGGACTTGACATCTTCGCAGCAGCTCCTCACGGAGGCTGAATCACAAGGCACCGGTAAGATGCTCTGGCAGCGGTACGGGATTGAGTCGTACGCCATTGTTTTTACCTAAGCGGCTCCACGGCGGGCTTTTATGTGTACAATAGCTCCGATGCATCGCTTTTTGGCCGTCGCGGCGGACTGCGCTTCTTACTTTGAGGAGCGTGCGGCAAAAGACTCGCCCGCGCAGGCGGCGTTTGCTCAAGGGGCAGCGGCTGCGATTCAGTGGCAGGCGCTGCTCCAGAGTGCCTTCCCCGACCCTTTCGAGGCCGATGCTCTCTTTGCCCAGATGAACGCGCACCGGCATTTTCGCTACTGGAGTGTTCGCTGGCACTACATGGCCGAGGCAATGAACGCTTGGCGGGAAGACGAAGGGCTGCTTTCTATGGAACCTATTGGGACGGAGGCCGATGGTGGCCTGAAATCCACCTACGACCAGTTTGGCTATGTCGTCGTTCGGCAGCTTTTCTCCGAAGAGGAAGTGGTGGCGCTCAAGGCGGAGGCGCTAAAAATTCTCGCGGAGAAAGGGCACCATGCGGGAGTCTTTGTGGGGCTTGCGGCCAGCAGCTCCACGTTTGCCGAGGCCGTCTGCGATGTGCGCTTGTTGGATGCGTTAGAGTCTCTGATCGGCCCGGACATCGAGTTTCTCTCGGATAAAGTTGTCTACAAGTCCGCCGAGACCGGCTATGCCTCGCCGTGGCACCAAGACTGGCCGTACTGGAAGGGGGCGCACAAGCTCTCCGTCTGGGTGGCACTGGAGACCGCGAGTGTGGAGAGTGGCTGCCTGAAGCTCTTGCCGGGAAGCCATAAAGCTCTGGCTGCGCACGATGGTGTGGCCAAAGAAGGTGAAGGCTTCGGGCACAGGCTTGCGGAAGACGCCATTGACGAAACGCTTGCCGTCAGCGCCCCGTGTGAGCCCGGCGATGCTGTCTTCTTCCACGATTTAACGCTCCACGCCTCGCACCCCAATGTCAGTGGAGAGGATCGCTACGCTTGGATCATCACCTACCGAAATGCCGCCGAAGAAGACCTCACCTACGACTGGTCGGTTGCTGCAAAAGTTGTACGGGGGGAGTGCTCTAGAAGTAGTAGCGTGGCTGAGGAGCACTGAAGGCACGGCGGCGCGTGGTGCGCCAGCGCCGTAGCTCGGTGGCCCAGCGCCAGGTGGTGAAGAGCTGAGTGCCCAGGTAGGTAGCCCAAGCCAGCAAGAGAGTGCCCATCAGCACTCCCCAGAGGGGCATCACGTGAAGAAAATAACTGGCCGTCATGGTTTGCTCTCCTCTACCCGTAAAGTGATATGGTAGAACTACGAGCAATTATCGGTGGGCCAGGGATTGTTCTTCAGATTAAAAATAGTAGTGTGGCTGTGGGGTGGCAAACGTGTGGCGTCGCGTGGTTTTCCAACGCCTAAGCTCGGTGGCCCAGCGCCAGGTGGTGAAAAGCTGAGATGCCAGGTAGGTGGCCCAAACTAGCAACGCCATGCTGCTGAGTACGGCCCAGAGGGGCATGATGTGTAAAAGATATCCGACCGTCATTTTCTTGCTCTCCGTTTGTTATTTCTCCTCGCAAGATTCGGGCCAAGAACTAAAATTAGCGCAGGGAAAAAAGCTGTGGGTGCCAGGGATCGAGGGTGAAGCGGAGCGTCGCGGTGCGGCCCAGCGACTTTCCCGTGGCCAGCTCGGCGACAAGAGCGGGTTTGTCGAGCACCGCGACAACCTCAATGGGCTTCTCTAATGCCTCGTTGCCGCTTGCTTGCTGAAGCGACTCGCTCATCTGGTAGCGGACGCCGCGCTCGAAGGCAAGCAGGCGCTCGTTGCCCGAAACATAGCGGTGCACACGCACATGATCGCTGGGGCGAACCCGCACAGAGGGGGGTGGGAGCAGGCGGGCTAGCTCTTCGGCGGTGGGCGGCTGTGGAAAGACCTTGGTCGCGCCCGTGTAGCCGTCGGTGAGCTTTCCGTGACCATCAAACACCCCGACCGGGCCGCTGGCCAGCACGATCTTAAAGCGCATCAGTGTCCGCCGCTCGATTGGGGTGAGGGCGTAGGAGTGGGGCAAGATGACCGTCGCATTGGCGGGCAGCGAGGCAAGATCCGCGGTGAACTGGGGCGTGTAGCCTAGGTCGTGCAGCGCCCCGAGCCAGGCGGCGCGGACTTTCGCGTGCTGGTTGTGCTCCGCCTCGTAGCTGGAGAAGCGCCGGTGCCAGGTCGAGCCATCCACGGTGGACTCTAGCAGCCACGCCACTTGGACACTCGGCTGGGAGTAGTGGATATAGATCGGGTCGCTCTCACGCTTGGCCTTCCGAAACCGTGTGGCAGTGGGGCCTTGTAGCTCTTTCAAGACCGGAGCCAGCGCTTGGGCTCGCTTGGTGAGCGGCCAGTCGTCTTTGGAGAAGTCTAGGCAGTCCTCGCTCCACCAGATAATGCAGCCCGTGTCGCCCATCAGGAGCAAGTGCCAGAGCCGTCGCTGAGCAGATCTTGCGTCCTGCTCCCCGACCGTGGTGAGCATCGGCTTGCCGGGCATAAAGCTGCCAAATATCTCCCGCGCGTTGCCAATGTCATACGGCTCCACCCAGTCTAGCGCCGTGGCGAGCCGCGCTAGATCGTAGCCGCCAAAGGCGCTGGGCATCTGCGTTCCCTCGATCCCCACTTTCGCGTTCGGGTCGCTCGCCTTCGCCGCATCACGAAGCTCCGAAAGCGTGCGGGTGAGGGCGACATCCATGTAGGTTCGGAAGTCGCACCACGGCGAGAAGTTCCAGCGGGTTGGGTCTTTGCTCGCCGTCGCCAGATCGAACTTGAGTGCCTGCACCTCGCCCCAGTCGGGCTTGCCGCGCGGGTTGGCTCCACCGCCGCCCATCCGGTTTTTGATCTTGTCGGTCGAGAACGGCACCACGGCGCCCCAGCTTGCGAGCTCCGTCTGCCACTGCGTATTGAGCGCAGCGAGGTCGGCGTACTGGGTCTGGAGCCAGGTGCGAAAGCCCGCCAGGGAGCGCGGCGAAAAATCATAGTCAAACGGGTTGGCGGAGATGGTCACCGAGAGCTCGTCGCGGATGTCGTAGAGCGCGGGCTGGTTGGCCTTGTGCACCCCGACGGCCGCCTGCATCTTTTTTTTCGCGTCTTGCCGCCACGCCGGATCGTCTAAGCAGTAGTCGCGCACAAACGCCGCCTCGGGCCGCCCATCTTTGACCCACTGCGTCACGAACTTATCCCAGTCCGTTACTTGGGAGCTGAATTTCAGGCACAGGCCACGATTGACGATATTTTCGACATAGTAGGGCATCCCGGCTTTTACCCAGCGCATCGGGTCTTCATCGCCCGTCACCATCCCCGTGTTGATGCCCATTTCTTTCAGGCGCTGCACAAAGAGCGGAAACTTCTCCGGATTTTTCGCCTCCGAGCCCCCGACCCAAAGAATCGTGGTGTATGAATCTGACAGCGGTGTCTGTTGCATGGACGTAGTTTACCTGACAGTGTGGATAGCGCCCAAGGTATCATGCAGGTATGCTAAACCGACGTCAGCTTCTCGCAGCTCTGAGCCTCTTTCTTGGGGCACAACAAGGCGGTTTTGCTCAGCAGACGCCCACCGATGTCGCGGAGCTTTCTAAGCCCGTTACCGATGCTATCGCAAAGGCTCTTGCCGCACTCTCTACGAGAAAATTTAGCGATGCTGTCTCTGTATTGACAAAGGTGCAGAAAGACTTAGGGAGCAAGCTCACCGAGGACGACAAGCGTGCGCTGGCCGTCACGCTGGCCGATGCGCACTTTGCGTGGGGAGTCGAGACCCAGAAGCAGGCAAAGTGGCAGGAAGCGCTGAGCCACTACCAGGCCGCTTTTGCCTTGGACAAGCCCTACCGGGACCCGGATGCCGCCGCCGATCTCCACAATATCGGGGTGGTGTACTCGTTTCTCAACGAGCCCAGTAAAGCCCTAGAGTTCTACAACCAGGCCCTCCCTCTCCGGCGCTCCACCAAAGACTGGGCAGGAGAGGCACGCACTCTCAATAACATCGGCAAGCTCCACGACGACCTTGGGGAGCTTGACCTCGCGCTGGCGTCTTACAACCAGGCACTGCCTCTCCGAGCGGCGGCAGGCGATCGGGCGGGGGAAGCGCGGACTCTGGGCAACCTGCTCACTCTCTGGCAAGCGCCGCGCTTTAGCCAGCGCAACCTTGCGGTTGCCACTTTCTACGGAAAGCTGGCAGGTAATCTCTACCTGACTCTCCCGGAGGGAATCCGTGCACTGGATCGTGGGACACCAAAGAACCCCGCCTTAACCACAGTGAACCTATTTCGGCGGCTGGCGGAGGGGCTATTTATGCTAGATCGGGCTCCCGAGGCCCTCCAAGTGCTGGGGCAGGTGAAGGCCGAGCAGTATCAAAGCCTCTTCCCCGACGAGCGCAAGGTGCTGGCGAGCGAGCCCAAGTCTCTGGTCTTTACCCCGCGTGAGCAGGCAGCAACCGCTCGCTTGAGCGCTGTGGGAGAGACGCTAAGACTGGCAGCGACCGAGCTAGGGCCACTGGAGAAAAAGACCAAGCGCACCCCCGACGAAGAGCTTCAGCGCACGCAGCTCACCCAGAGCTTCGCGGCCACACAAGCGAGCTATCTTAAGGCACTCGACGACATCACCCGAGAGCTCCAGCAACCCGATGCCTCACAGGACAAAGTGGGAGCTGTTCCTGATGTGGGAGTGATCCAGAGTCTACTGAAGGGACTGGATTCAGGGCATGCGGCGCTCTACAGTTTTGTGGGGGACGAGGCACTCTGGACACTTCTGGTGACCATGGACACCGTGACCGTGCATAAGTCCACGATCAAGGTTGCGGCACTCCAGAAACAAGTGGAGCAGTTTCGCTGGCTCTTGCAGTCACCCAACCTCGATCCCCGTCCAGCAGGCAAGCAGCTGTATGAGCTCTTTCTGGCACCCTTTGAGACGCAGCTTGGGCAGGTAAAGCATCTCTTGCTCACCCTAGACCAGAGCCTGGGAGTGTTTCCCTTTGCCGCCCTCTACGATGGCACCCGCTACGCTCTGGAGCGCTGGAATACCAGCTTTCTCACCCCCGCAAGCCAGGCGACTCTGACACGGCCCACCGCGACCGAGAAGACCATCGCCCTAGGAGTCAGTGAGGGAGCCGTCGCGTTTCCCGGTGTGGCTCAGGAAGTGCAGGCACTCGGGCAGCCTGCTCTGCTGAATGGCGACTTCACGCAGGAGCGCTGGCTGGAGGTGCTTCAGCAGGAGAAGCGGGATATCTGCCATATCGCAAGTCCCTTTAATCTGGTTGGCGCAGAGAGCACGTGGGGCCTCTTGCTGGCTGAGGGGAAGCAACTCTCTCTGGAGCAGCTCCGACTCCTGCCCGCCGAGGTTTTTACGGGGCTGAGCCTGGTGACCTTCTCGACCTTTCAGACACCGGCCCAGGATACCGAGTACACACGGGGAGCTATCGAGAATATCGCGCACTTGGTACAGCGCAAGGGGGCAAGCGCGGTGGTTGCCAATATCTGGAGTGTGAGCGACTCGATCACCAGCGCTCTGATGGTGGATTTCTACCGTCGCTGGAAGCGCAATACCAGTAAGTCTCTGGCGCTCCGCGACGCGCAGCTTGCGGTGCTCCGTGGGGATATAAAGCCCACTGCCCAGCTCCGTACGGCGACTTCCACGCGCTTCCCGACCGTGCAAGCGCCGCCCTATCCGCCTATTGAGCGACGGCTTCACCCGTTCTACTGGTCGAGCATCGTCCTCTTTGGCAACCCGCGCTAGCGAGTGTTGCAGCTCTCTAGAGAGCCAGCGCAGCCGCCCCAATCAGCGGGGCATCCGGGCCGAGGCTGGCACGTAAAATCGGTGTCTCGCGTACGGCAGGAAGCCCTCGGCTGGCTAGCTCGGCGCGGGCGGGGGTGAGGAGCAGCTCTCCGAAGCCATCTATAACGCCGCCTCCCAGCAGAAACGCCTCGGGGCCGTAGATATTGGCAAGAGTCGCCAGCCCGATCCCAAGGTCGCGGCCTACAGCATTAAGAACGGCAAGTGCCTTGGGAAAGCCCGCATGGGCAAGCTCGGCAAGCTGCGGGCCGGTAAGCTTGGGGTCACCAAATCTTGCTAAGATCGCCGGGCCGCTGGTGAACTGCTCCAGACAGCCGCGCGTGCCGTTTTCGTAGGGCGGGGCATCGGGGTAGAGCACGAGATGGCCCGGCTCACTGCCTGCGCCCTTTGGCCCGTGCACCAGCTTGCCGTCGTGGACCAGCGCCCCCCCAACTCCCGTTCCCAGCCCCAGATAGATTAAGTGCTGGTAGTTGCGTCCCGCACCATAGCGGCTCTCGCCCACGGCTAGCGCGTTGACATCGTTATCGGCAAAGGTGGGCAGGTCAAAGGCTGCCTCGAAGGCTTCTTTGAGGCGCTGGCCTTTCCAGCCGGGAAGTATCTCAGTGGCATTGACCACAACACCCTCGATGGGGTCTATCTGGCCACCGGCCCCAATGCCAATGGCAATAACGCCCTCACCGGGCAGAGATTTTGCTAACTCTATCGCACGCCGCAGAACCGAGGCACCGCCGTTTTCTGCCTCCGTGGGAATGCGGGCTTTGTGGAGCACCTGGCCCGTCGCCGCATGGACCAGCCCCACTGCGATCTTTGTTCCGCCAATGTCTACGCCCAGAAGTACGCTCATGGGAAGCATTATGGCACTCCCTCTGTATAGCTCGCAAGCAGGGATATAGCCCGCAAGCAGGGAGAGTGTTTACCGATGCTTATGGTGGCGTATCGCGTTATCCAGGATCACCGTCGCTGTGAATATCTCAACGACTTCGTCGGGCTCCATGAAAAATAGACACTCTCGCACCCAACATAAAAGAGGAGATAACGCGCCGGCCGTCCTTTAAAGGCTTCTCTTACCTCGATCAAGGCAAGGCCCGAGCTGGTAACAAGCTCGACTTGGCCGCGGAGAATAAATGGGCTTAGCTTGACAAGCTCAGAGAACTCGACACGTCCAGGACGGCATGCATATCACTGCTCTTCGCATTCCTGTGGAATAATGAGGCCATGATGACTAGATTGTACGCTATTGGAGGGGCACTGGCGCTTGCCCCGAGTTGCTTTGCGCAGCGTCCGGCGCAGGGGCCGGTCTCGACCGTGCCGTTTGTGCCAGAGAAGGCAGGGTACGCGCTGGTCTGGGAAGATGAGTTCGAGGGGCGCAAGCTCGATCCGACCAAGTGGAAGGTGCGGGGCGCGGGGCCGCGGGCGCTTGCGTATGTTTCGGAGGAGGCGGTGGAGGTCAAGGATGGCTACCTCTGGCTCTGGGCGAAGAAAAAAGGCGAGCAGCTTCTCGGGAGCGCGGTGGGGAC